>NZ_DAIUBO010000033.1:0-24028 GCF_036846665.1 Amaricoccus sp.
CAAATCCGCGCGCGCCTGCCTGCCCCCGGCAGGCGCGACAAGCGCGCCCGCCCAGTCAGGCGCGCACGGATTACCCACCGCCTTTGAAATCCAACCCCTTCGGCCTCCGCGCTCGCAAGCTCCGGCCGACGAACCGGCGCGAGGCAATGCCTCGCCGTTGCCGGTTCGCGGTGTCCCTCAGCCGCAGAGCCCTGCCGGCGACCGGATGACGGACCCGGTCAGGCTTCGGCGGATGCATCGTAGAACGGCGTCATTTCCGCCACGATCACCGCGTTCTCCGCGAGCGCGCGGGCCATCAGGGCGCGTTCCTCCTCCGGCACCTCCTCGCCCGCGGCGAGGCGCTCGGGCAGCGTGCCGTGGCCGGTGACCTCGAGCGGCGCCAGCTCGGCCTGCCTCAGGATCGCGACCGTCTCGCGCACCGCCTCCTCCTCGTCCACACCGCCGGCGTAGCAGATCAGGCCGGCGCCGGTCGCCGCCTCCGGCAGCCCGTCGCCCGCCCTGCGCCCGACCTCGACCACCAGGGTATAGACCTGCTGAACCACGCCGCTCAGTCCCGCAGCAGCTCGTTGATCGAGGTCTTCGCGCGCGTCTGCGCGTCCACCCGCTTCACGATCACCGCGCAATAGAGATTGATGCCGTTCTTCGACGGCATCGAGCCCGCGACCACCACCGACCCGGCCGGAACCTCCCCATAGCTGACCTGCCCGGTCTCGCGATCCACGATCTTGGTCGAGCGGCCGATGAAGACGCCCATCCCGAGAACCGATCCCTCGCGGACGATGCAGCCCTCGACCACTTCCGAGCGCGCCCCGATGAAGCAATCGTCCTCGATGATCGTCGGCCCCGCCTGCATCGGCTCGAGCACGCCGCCGATCCCGACCCCGCCCGAGAGATGCACGTTGCGCCCGATCTGCGCGCAGGATCCCACCGTCGCCCAGGTGTCCACCATGGTGCCCTCGCCCACATGGGCGCCGAGGTTGACGAAACAGGGCATCAGCACCACGCCCGGCGCGATATAGGCCGAGCGGCGCACCACGCAGGTCGGCACCGCGCGGAAGCCGGCGCCGCGCCACTCGCGCTCGGCCCAGCCCTTGAACTTCGAATCCACCTTGTCCCACCAGCCGCCATCCTGCGGGCCGCCGGATTGCTGGCCCATGTCCTGCAGCCGGAAACCCAGGAGCACGGCCTTCTTGGCCCATTGGTTCACGCTCCAGACCCCGTCCTCGCCGCGCTCGGCGACGCGCAGGCTGCCGGTGTCCAGCGCCTCCAGCGTGGATTCGATCGCGCCGCGCGTCGCACCGCCGGTGTCCGGGGAGATCGTGTCGCGGATCTCCCAGGCCTCCTCGATCGCGAGCGCCAGTTCGGCATGGGTCGGGTGCGGCATGGACGGAACTCCGGCTTTGGCTCTGGCAGGGATCGGGGCGAAGCTATAGTCCGGTAACCGGGATCTGGCAATCTGACCCGAACTCCAGCGCTCCGGAGGCACGCAATGACCGATCAGAGGCGACCGCAGCGCCGCTTTCCCGACGCGCGCGAGGATCTGCGCCATTGGGAAGACATCCCCGACACGCCCCAGACCCTCTCGCCGAGCTATCGCCTCGCCTTCAGCGACGGCGAATTCCTCACCCGCGACGAGCTGCGCCCGGTGCGCCTGCAGCTCGAATTGCTCAAGACCGAAATGGCGCTGGCCGAGCGCGGCATCACCTCGACCGTGGTCATCATGGGCAGCGCGCGCATCCCGTCGCCCGAGACGGCCGGCGCGGGCGGGACCGGGCCGGCGGCGCTCGCGAACTGGTACGAGCAGGCCCGCGAATTCGCCCGCCTGACCTCCCTGCGCGCGCTCGCGACCGGCAACCGCGAGAACGTGGTCTGCACCGGCGGCGGTCCCGGCATCATGGAGGCCGGCAGCCGCGGCGCGGCCGAAGCCGGCGGCATCTCGGTGAGCCTCAACATCGTCCTGCCGCACGAGCAGGTGCCCAACCGCTACGGCACCCCGGAGCTCAGCTTCAACTTCCACTATTTCGCCGTGCGCAAGATGCATTTCCTGATGCGCGCCCGGGCGATCGCGGTCTTTCCCGGCGGCTTCGGCACGCTCGACGAGCTCTTCGAGGTGCTGACGCTGGTCCAGACCGGCCGCATGCAGCCCCTGCCGGTGCTGCTCTTCGGACGCGCCTTCTGGGACCGGGTCATCGACTGGTCGGCCCTGGTCGAGGCCGGCACCATCGCGCCCGCGGATCCCGGCATCGTCACCTTCGTCGAGACCGCTGCCGAAGCCTGGGCCGCCATCGACGCCTGGATTCCGCGCTGATCCGCCGGGCGGATCGGCGCGGGAACCTGATTGACCTGAGATGGCTGAGCGGGCCGGGGAGCTTCGCGGAACCGAAGCCTCCTCCGCATCGAAGGCCGGCCCGGGCCGGTCGCACCAGGGCTCGGGTGCAACCCGTCCCTGGCCGGCATTCTCCGCCCCGACTACTGGAACGTCTGGAGATAGGCGATGACGTCGTCGACCTCTTCAGGCTTCTTCAGGCCCGCGAAGCTCATCTTGTTGCCCGGGATGAAGCCCTTGGGATCGGCGAGATAGCCATGCAGGTTCTCGGTATTCCAGACGAAGCCTTCGGCGTTCTTCTCCATGAAGGCGTCGGAATACTTGAAGCCCTCGACCGCGGCTATGGGCCGGTCGATCACGTCCGTGAGCTCGGGGCCCACGCGATTCTTGGCGTCCGGGCCGACCATGTGGCAGGCCTTGCACTTGTTGAAGACCTTCTCGCCCTTTTCGGGATCGCCGTCGGCGAAGGCCGGAACGGCAAGCCCGGCGATCAGCACGGCCAGGGTCAGGCTCGTTCGAAGTGTCATCGTCTCTCTCCTCTCGGTTTCTTCGTCATGAGGAGGGAAACCCTTCGAATCCCCCCAGATTCCGTCATACGACGCAGGCCAACGCTTCGCCAAGCCGGATGAACCGCAGCGATGGCGGCCCTGATCTTCATGCCTCCGCCAGGGCGGGCATGCGCCCGAAACGCCGGACCCGTCCCTGCGAATCCGTTGCGATCACCGCGACACCCTGCGGCACCAGATCGCCGATCCGCTCGGGTCCGGAGACCGCGAAGGCG
Organism: Amaricoccus sp.; assembly: GCF_036846665.1. Taxonomy (NCBI): domain Bacteria; kingdom Pseudomonadati; phylum Pseudomonadota; class Alphaproteobacteria; order Rhodobacterales; family Paracoccaceae; genus Amaricoccus; species Amaricoccus sp. Next base: position 3,108 of record NZ_DAIUBO010000033.1, read on the forward strand.
GTCGAGAGCGCATCGGCGGTTTCCGCCTCGGGCGCGATCACCGAGACGCCTCGCCAGAGCCCCGGCGAGCGCCCGTCGCGCGGATCGAAGAGGTGATGCCGCCCCGGCCCGAATCGCAGCGCGCCGGGCGCGCTCGTGGCCACGGCGCATTCCGCGAGCCGCAGCGCGAGCCCGGCCGCGGGCAGGACCACCCTGCGCCACGAGGCGCCGGGCAGGCGCATCTCGCCGGTATCGATCAGCGGCGCCACGAAGCCGCGGGCGCGCAGCAGCGCCGTCACCCGGTCGGCGATGGTGCCCTGGGCGATGCCGTTGAGCGTCAGCGCGCTGCCCGGCGCGAGCGCGATCCGCCCCGGAAGCACCTCGATCCGGGCCCGGCGCACGCGCTCGAGGCCGCTGCCTCCGGCAAGCCCGTCCGCCGCCTCGAGCCAGAGCGGCTGCACCGCGATGTCGAAGGCGCCTTCGGTCTTCCGCCGCCAATGTGCCGACGCGCCGAGCACCGCGACCAGGTCGCGCGCCGGCGCCTCCAGATACCCGGAGCGGTTCAGGACGGAGATCTGCGAACCCGCCCGGTTCAGGCTGAAGATGCGCTCGAGACGGCCGATCTCGGCCGCCGCCGCCGCCAACGCCGCCTCGACGTCCTCCCGGGGCCCGGCGAGGCGGATCTCCGCCTCCGCCCCCAGCGCCGAGCCGCGCCAGCGCCAGGTCTCCCGCCGCCTCGAGGCGAGGGCGAGCCCGGCGGCGGCGGCGACCAGGAATCGGCGGCGCGAGAAGCTCATGGCGCGACGCCCTCCGGCCGCGCGCGGGCGGCGCGGTTGGCGCGGGCCTTGAGCACGGTGCAGGTCGCCGGATCGTGGAAGATCATCTGGCACTTCAGGCAGAGCACGCATTCGTTGGGATTGATGCGCCCGATCGGGTCGATGGCGCCCACGGTGCATTTCGTCTCGCAGAGCCGGCATTCCCGGCCGCATTGCGGCCGGCGGCGCAGCCAGTCGAAGATCTTCAGCTTCGCCGGGATCGCCAGCGCCGCGCCGAGCGGGCAGAGATAGCGGCAATAGAACCGCTCGATGAAGAGCCCGGCGCTCAGCAGCGCCAGCGCGAAGAGCACGAAGGGCCAGGCGCGCAGGAAACGCATGGAGATCGCGGTCTTGAAGGGCTCCGCCTCGGCGAGGACCAGCGCCTGGTGCATCGAGTAGAACGAGAGCGCCAGGATCGCCATGAAGAGCGTGTACTTGATCACCCACAGGCGCTCGTGCAGCACGTAGGGAACCGCGATCTGCGGCACGCCGAGCCGCTGCGCCAGCGCGTTCGAAAGCTCCTGCAGCGCGCCGAAGGGGCAGAGCCAGCCGCAATAGACGCCGCGCCCCCAGAAGAGCAGGCCGAGCGCCACGAACCCCCAGAGGATGAAGATCACCGGCTCGATCAGGAAGGTCTCCCAGCGGAACCCGCTCAGGAGCGAATGCAGGAAGGCCACGACCTGCACGACGGAGAGCTGCCCGCCGGCGATCCACCCGAGCCAGACCAGCGTGACCGCGAGAAAGGCATAGCGGCCGTAGAGCCAGAGCTTCGGCCGCCGCACGAAGCTCTCCTGGAAGAAGAGGATCGCGCTCAGCGCCGTCAGCATCACGCCGAGGCCGGCGACCTGCGGGCGCTTGGCCTGCCAGGCCGAGATCCAGAGCGGCGCGACCTCCGGCGGCGGCGCGGGCGGCAGCAGGAATTCCGCCGGCAGGGTGTGGTCGAGCGGAATGCGGAACGCGACCTCGCCCGCGGCGGTCGGGCGGGTCGCGGTGACCTCGATGCGGAAGGGCGCCGTCGGGTCGAAGCGCGCCGCGTCGAGGCGAAAGACGCTCATCTCCTTCAGCGCCGGGGCATCGCCGGGGGCGAGACGGTCGACGCGCAGGAAATCGCCCTCCCTGAGCGCAATCGTCTCCTCGCCCTGGATCACCTCGATCCGCTCGAAGACGCCGGAGCGCCGCCTCTCGGTCCCGCGATGCGAATGCAGGCCGCGCGAGCCCAGGAAGATCGCCGAATCCCCAGGACCCAGCGCCGCCAGCACGCGGCTGTAGAGCGCCTGGCCGAGCAGGTTGCGGCCGATGGTCGGCGGATCGAGCACCGCCAGCCAGAGCTCGATGAAATCGCCCCCGCCCTCGGGGAGCGGCACCTTGGCGCCGGCGAGCGCCGCCCGCGCCTCGGCCATGGGCACGGCGGTCTGCGCCAGCGCGCCCTCGGCGCGGAGCTGGCCCCAGGTCCGGGGCTCGAAGCTCACCCGGTCGATGCCGGCGCCGCGCCCGCCGGCGAGGCCGCGGCCGAGCGCCAGCGTGCGGGCGGTGCGCAGGATGGCGTCGCGGACCACGCCGGTGGAGACCGTCGCGCGGGCGATGACATCGGGCAGGTCCGAGCGGGTGCCGAAGGCGGTCACCTGCTCGCGGTCCAGGTCGACGCCGGCAAAGGCGCCGACATAGGCGGCGATGTCCTCGGTCGAGATCCCGAGCGTCAGCACCGGCTCGTCGTGGCGCATGAGCTCCGCACCGGCGATGCGCGCATCGGGCGTCACCCCCACCAGCACGTCGATCGGGCGCCCCGAATAGCCGAGCGATCCCGCGGTCTCCCAGGTCGAGGCGATGTAGCCCACGACGCCCTCGGGGCCGAACACCGTCCAGCCCGGGGGCGAGGCATCGATGCGCTCGAGCCGCAGCGGGTCGGGGCCGGGAAAGAGGCGCTCGGCGATCGCGACATCCGGCGCGGCCGGGGCGATCGCGGCGCCTGCCTGCGAATCGAGGACGGCGGCGAGGGCGGGCGAGACCGCGCCCGGCAGGCAGAGGGCCAGGATGGCGATCAGGCACCGCAGGGGGCGCATCAGAAGCCGCATCGAACGCTCCAGAACCGTCGCCCCGACCCTTCCGCGCGGACCGGCCCGCCGCCTTAACGAAAGTCAAGGCGGCGCGACGGCCCAGGCCCCAGAGTGCGGCGATCTCAGCCAAGAAACGGAGAACCACGGGGATGACCATGTCGCGCACCTTTCGCAGGGCCGCGCTCTTCGCCAGCGCAGCGCTGCCGATGGCGATCGCCGCTTCGGGCCTGACTGCGCAGGAGAAGCCTGCGGGACACGGCGACACGCCCGCTGCGAAATACGTCTTCAGCGCCACCTCCATCGGCGAGATCGACGTGGAGGTCCCCGGCCTGAAGCCCGATGACCCGGTCATCACCCAGGAGGAATTCAACGAGGCCGCCACGATCTATTTCGAGCGCTGCGCCGGCTGCCACGGCGTGCTGCGCAAAGGTGCGACCGGCAAGCCGCTGACCCCCGACATCACGCGCGAGCTCGGCTACCAGCATCTGATCGACTTCATCACCTACGGCTCGCCCGCGGGCATGCCGAACTGGGGCACCTCCGGCGACCTGAGCGAGGCGCAGGTCGACCTGATGGCGCGCTACCTGCTGATCGAGCCGCCGGCCCCGCCGGAATTCGGTATGGCCGACATGCGCGCGAGCTGGAACCTGATCGTGCCGCCCGAGGATCGCCCGACCGAGCCGATGAACGACCTCGACCTCGACAACCTTTTCTCGGTCACTTTGCGCGATTCCGGCCAGGTGGCGCTGATCGACGGCGAGACCTACGAGATCCACAAGATCTTCGACACCGGCTATGCGGTGCACATCAGCCGCATCTCCGCCTCGGGGCGCTATCTCTTCGTCATCGGCCGCGACGGCAAGGTGAACATGATCGACCTCTGGATGGAGGAGCCCGCCACGGTCGCGGAGATCAAGATCGGCTCGGAGGCGCGCTCGATCGAAACCTCCAAGTTCGAGGGCTGGGAGGACAAATACGCGATCGCCGGCGCCTATTGGCCGCCGCAATACGTGATCATGGACGGCGACACGCTCGAGCCGCTCAAGATCGTCTCGACCCGGGGCATGATCTACGACGAGCAGGAGTACCACCCCGAACCCCGCGTCGCCTCGATCCTCGCCTCGCATTACAAGCCCGAGTTCATCGTCAACGTGAAGGAGACCGGCAAGATCCTGCTTGTGGACTATGCCGACATCCACAACCTCAAGACCACCGAGATCGAGGCCGAGCGCTTCCTGCACGACGGCGGGCTCGATTCGACGCACCGCTATTTCCTCGTCGCCGCCAACGCGCGCGGCAAGATCGTGGTGATCGACACCAAGGAAGGCGCGCTGACCGCCATCATCGAGACCGGCGGCCAGACGCCGCATCCCGGCCGTGGCGCGAACATCAACCATCCGACCTACGGACCCGTCTGGGTAACCTCGCATCTGGGCGACGAGACGGTGACGCTGATCGGAACCGATCCCGAGGGCCATCCGGACAATGCCTGGAAGGTCGTGCAGACGCTCTACGGGCTCGGCGGCGGCTCGCTCTTCGTGAAGTCGCATCCCAATTCGGATCACCTCTATGTCGACGCGACCCTCAACCCCGACGCCGAGACCTCCGCCTCCGTCGCGGTCTTCAAGGTCTCCGAACTGGACCAGGAGGAGCCGGAATACACCACGCTCCCGGTCGGCGAATGGGCGGGCATCGCCGAAGGCCAGCCGCGCGTCGTCCAGGGCGAGTTCAACGAGGCGGGCGACGAGGTCTGGTTCTCGGTCTGGAACGGCAAGGACCAGGAATCGGCCATCGTCGTGGTCGACGACAAGACCCTGGAGCTCAAGCACGTGATCAAGGATCCGCGGCTCATCACCCCGACCGGAAAGTTCAACGTGTTCAACACCCGGGCCGACGTCTACTGACGAGGTCCGACAGGCGGCGGAGGGGCGGGAACCCTCCCGTGGGCTCGTCGGGGCAGGAGGATCGCTTGGCCAAGCTGGAACCTGTGCTTCTCGTCGGGGCCGGACCGGGCGATCCCGATCTGCTGACCGTCCGGGCGATGAAGGCGATCGGGCGGGCCGGGGCGATCGTTCACGACCGGCTGGTTTCGCCCGAGATTTTGGCCCTCGCCCGCGATGACGCCCTGCTGGTGCCGGTGGGCAAGACGCCACGTCACCATCCCGTGCCGCAGGAGCGCATCAACGCCATCCTGATCGACCTGGCCCTCCGCGGCCTCGCCGTGGTCCGGCTGAAGGGCGGCGATCCCTTCGTCTTCGGGCGGGGGGGAGAAGAGGCGCTTGCGCTGCGCGCCGCCGGGATCCCGGTCGAGGTCGTGCCCGGCATCACCGCAGCCCAGGGCGCCGCGGCAGCCGTGGGCGCGCCGCTGACCCAGCGCGGCCTCGCGACCGGACTGCGCTACGTCACCGGCCATTGCCACGGCGACGGCCCGCTCGATCTCGACTGGGCAGGCCTCGCCGACCCCGGGACCACGCTGGTGGTCTACATGGGCGTCGCCACCATGGCCGAGATCGCCGCGCGGCTCATGGCCCACGGCATGCCCGGGGACCTGCCGGTGCTCGCCGTGGCCGAGGCCACGACCCCGCGCGAACGGCGGCTGGTCTCGCGCCTCGACGCCATCGCCCGCGACGCCCGCGAGGCCGGGCTCGCCGCGCCCGTGCTCTTCGTCGTCGGACGGGTCGCCGCGCTCGCCGCCCCGCCGCCCCTCGCCGCGCAGCTCCGCGCCATGGCCGCGAATGCCTAGGCTCGCGCCCCTGCTCGCCCTGCTGGCCGCCCCGGCCGCCGCCGGGGCGCTGCCGCCCGATCGCGCCGCGGAGCTCGAGCATCTGGTGCGCCAGGATTGCGGCGCCTGCCACGGCATGACGCTCGCCGGCGGACTCGGCCCCGACATCCGCCCCGCGGCGCTGACCGCGCTGGACCGGACCGCACTGGTCTCGGTCATCCTCGACGGCCGGCCCGGAACCGCCATGCCGCCCTGGCGCCCGCTGCTCAGCGAGGCGGAGGCGGCCTGGATCGCGGAGTACCTCAGGAGGGGGGACGCGCCGTGATCCGCCTCCTCGCCCTCCTCCTCCTCGCCGCCCTGCCGGCCCGGGCCGACGATCTGCGCGGCACCGGCGATCTCGGCGTCGTCGTCGAGCGCGCCAGCGGCTCGCTCCTGATCGTCGACCGCTCCGAGCGCGCCGCCATCGGCCGGATCGAGGGCCTGGGCGATCTCTCGCACGCCTCCGTCGTCTTCTCTTCCGACGAGCGCTTCGCCTATGTCTTCGGCCGCGACGGCGGGCTGAGCAAGGTCGACCTCCTGGCGCAGGAGATCGCCGGACGGGTCCTGCAGGCGGGCAATTCCATCGGCGGCGCGATCTCCGACGACGGCAGCCTCGTGGCGGTGTCGAACTACGACCCGGGCGGCATCCGGGTCTTCGACGCCGAAACGCTGGCCCCCGTGGCCGACATCCCCACCGGCTCCAAGACCCTTGGGCTGGTCGACGCCCCCGGCCGCCGCTTCGTCTTCTCGCTCTGGGAGGCCGGCGAGACATGGATCGCCGATTTCTCCGCCGGCCCCGAGCCGGCGATCACCCGCATCCCCGGCACCGGTGCCAATCCCTATGACGCGCTGATCTCCGGCAACGGCCGGACCTATATCGCCGGGCTCTTCGGCGAGGACGGGCTGGCCGCCATCGACCTCTGGGCCGATCCGCCCGCGGCGCGGCGCATCCTCGACGGCTACGGCCGGGGCGAGCAGGCGCTCCCGGTCTACAAGATGCCGCATCTCGAAGGCTGGGCGCTGGCGGGCGAGCATTTCGTCCTGCCCGCCGTCGGCCGGCACGAACTGCTCTGGGTGGATTCCCGCAGCCTCGAGGAAACCGGGCGCACCGCCGTCCACGGGCAGCCGGTCTTCGCCGTCGCCCGCCCGGACGGCCGGCAGGTCTGGGTGAATTTCGCGCATCCCGACAACGACACGATCCAGGTGATCGACACGCCGTCGGGCGAGATCGTCGCGGCGCTGAAGCTCGGCCCCGCGGTCCTGCACATGGAATTTGCGCCGCGCGGCCAGGAGGTCTGGGTCTCGGTCCGCGACGCCGGGCGGGTCGCGATCTACGACACCACCACCTTCCAGAAGCTCGGCGAGATCCCCGCCGAAAGCCCCTCGGGCATCTTCTTCACCGCCCGCGCCCACCGGACCGGACTATGACCATGCAATGCCGGTTCGATCCGATCGACTGCGCCCTTCTCGACAGGTGGCAGCGCGACCTGCCCCTGGTGCCGCGGCCCTTCGCCGCCATCGCCGCCGCGCTCGATCTCGGCGAGGGCGACGTGCTCATGCGCCTCGGACGGCTCGCCGCGACCGGGGCGATCAGCCGCATCGGCGGCACCTGCCGCCCCAATACCGCCGCGGCCAGCACGCTCGCCGCCGTCTCCGCGCCCGCGCATCGCGTGGACGAGGTGGCGGGCGCGATCAGCGCCGAGCCCGGCGTGAACCACTGCTATCTGCGCGAGCACGCGATCAACATCTGGTTCGTCGCCACCGGCCCCGACCGGGCCCATGTGGACGCCACGCTCGCGCGCATCGCCCGGGCGACCGGCTTCGAGGTGCTCGACCTGCGGCTGGTCCGCCCGTTCAACGTCGATCTCGGCTTCGGGCTCGAAGGGGCATCGCTCCCTCTGCCCCTGCCCCGCGACACCGATACCGCCGCGATCGCGCCGGGCGACGGCGCGATCATCCAGGCGCTCTGCGAGGGGCTGCCGATCCTGCCGCGTCCCTATGCCGCGGTCGCGGCGGCGCTCGGCCGCCCCGAGACCGAGCTGCTCGAGCGCATCCGGATCCTCTCCGCCGCCGGCGTGATCGGCCGCGTCGGCGTCATCGTCCGCCACCGGGCGCTCGGCTGGACCTCGAACGCCATGGTCGTCTGGCAGGTCGAGGAGGCGGCGATCGAAGCGGCCGGCCGCAGCCTCCTCGCCGTGCCGGGGGTCACGCTCTGCTACCAGCGCCGGCCGGCGGGCGCGATCTGGCCCTTCACGCTCTATTGCATGATCCATGCGCGTTCGCGCCCGGAAGCCATGGCGGTCCTGGGGCGGGCGACCGAGGCGGCGGGCCTCGCCGGGGTTCCCTCGGCCGTGCTCTTCTCCCTGAGATGCTTCAAGCAGCGGGGCGCCCTTGTCGCCGTCAGCGAAGGAGCGGCCGCATGACCCGAAAGGCCCCGCCCGAGATCGACGCGCTCGACCGCCGCATCATCGCCGGCCTGCAGGAGGGCTTCCCGCTGGTGCCCGAGCCCTATGCCGAGGTCGCCGCCGGCTTCGGCGTGACGGAGGCGGAGCTGATCGCCCGGCTGAAGCGCCTGCGCGAGCATGGCGCGATCACCCGCTTCGGGCCCTTCCTCGATGCCGCGGCCATGGGCGGCGCCTTCTGCCTCTGCGCCATGGCCGTGCCGGAAGCGGATTTCGAGCGCATCGCGGCGGTGGTCAACGCCCATCCCGAGGTCGCGCACAACTACGCCCGCAGCCACCGGCTCAACATGTGGTTCGTGCTCGCGACCGAGACCCCGGCGGGCATCGCGGAGACCGCCGACGCGATCGAGCGCGAGACCGGCCTCGGCGTGCTGGGCTTCCCCAAGCTGCTCGAGTTCTTCATCGGCTTCCGGGTGGCGGCATGAGGCTCGACCCCACCGAAAGGCGCATCGTCGCGGCCACCCAGGCCGGGCTCGACTTCACGCCGCGGCCCTACCTTGCGGTCGCCGAACGCCTCGGCCTCGACGAGGCCGAGGTGATCGCGCGGATGTCGGGGCTCCTGGCGCGCGGCGTGATCCGCCGCATCGGCGCGGCCCCCAACCATTACGCGCTCGGGCTGAGCGCGAACGGCATGACGGTCTGGGACGTAGAGGATGGCGAGGCCGGACGGCTCGGCGCCATGGTCGGCGCGCGCGAGGACGTCAGCCATTGCTACCTGCGGCCGCGCGCCCTGCCCGACTGGCCCTACAATCTCTTCGCCATGCTGCATGGCGCGGACCGCGCCGAGGTAGAGACGCGCCGCGCCGAGATCGCGGCGCTGCTCGGGGCATCCTGCCGCGGCAGCGACGTGCTCTATTCCACCCGCATCCTGAAGAAATCCGGCCTGCGCCTGGCCGGTGGAGCGAGCTGATGTTCCGCCTATCCCACTACATGCACGAACTTGTCGCGCCGAGCGCGCCGCGCCGCCGCCGGCCGGGGCCGGTCAAGCCGGTCGTGATCTGGAACCTCACCCGGCGCTGCAATCTCCGCTGCCGGCACTGCTACACCACCTCGGCCGACGTCGCCTTTCCGGGCGAGCTCACCCACGAGCAGGCGATGGCGGTGGTCGAGGATCTCGCGGGCTTCCGCATCCCCGCGCTGATCCTCTCGGGCGGCGAGCCGCTCTCGCGCTTCGACTTCTTCGAGATCGCCACCCGCGCCCGCGAAGCCTGCCGCTATCTCGCGCTCTCCACCAACGGCACCGCGCTCGTCGGCGAGACCGCCGACCGGATCGCGGAGATCGGCTTCGACTATGTCGGCATCAGCCTCGACGGCATCGGCACGGTCAACGACCGCTTCCGCGGCAAGGAGGGCGCCTTCGCCGAGGCGCTCGCCGGGGTGCGGGCCTGCAAGGCGCGCGGCATCAAGGTGGGCCTGCGCTTCACCATGACCCGCGACAACGGCGCGCAGCTGCCCGAAATGCTCGACCTCTGCGCCGCCGAAGGCATCGACAAGTTCTACCTCTCGCATCTCGTCTATGCCGGCCGCGGCGACAAGAACCGCGGCGAGGACGCCGAGCGCGAAAGGTCCCGCACGGCCATCGCCTTCCTCGTCGAGCGCGCCTGGGCGGCGATCGAGGCCGGCGAGCCGTTCGAGATCGTCACCGGCAACAACGACGCCGATGCGGTCTGGTTCCTGCGCTGGGCCGAGGAACGCTTCCCGCCCGAGCGTATCGCCCATCTGCGCGCCGCGCTCGAAGCCTGGGGCGGCAATTCCGCCGGCCTGGGCGTCGCCAACATCGACCCGCAGGGCAAGGTGCATCCCGATACCTACTGGTCGGGCTATACGGTCGGCAGCGTCAAGGACCGGCCCTTCACCGCGCTCTGGACCGGCGACGACGCGATGCTCGCGGCCCTGCGGCAGCGTCCGCGCCCGCTCGAAGGCCGCTGCGGCGCCTGCGCCTACAAGGCGGTCTGCGGCGGCAATACCCGCATCCGCGCGCTGCAGCTGACCGGGAATCCCTGGGCCGAGGATCCGGCCTGCTTCCTTTCCGACGCCGAGATCGGCGTCGAAGGCACGGGCGAGCGCCTCGACGTCTCCCCCTTCCGCGGCAAGCGCCATGATCCGGTTCATCGCTACGCTTAGCCTCGCGGCCCTGGCTTCGGCCCCGGGCCACGCCACGGAGCCGGCGGAGCTTTTCGCCGCCCATTGCGCCGAATGCCACGGGCCGAGCCGCCTCGGCGGCATCGGCCCGGCGCTCCTCCCCGAGACGCTGGGGCGCATGCGCGGCCCGGTCCTCGCCGAGGTCATCGCCGCGGGGCGCGCCAACACGCAGATGCCCGCCTTCTCCGGCAGCCTCGGCGCGGACGAGATCGCGACCCTCGCCGCCTATCTCGAGACTCCGCTCGCCGAGGTCCCGCCCTGGGGCCCCGAGGAGATCGCCGCCAGCCGCAGCCTCGATCCGGAATATGTCCCCGCCGCGGCGCCGGCCTTCGATGCCGATCCGATGAACCTCTTCGTGGTGGTGGAAAGCGGCGACCACCACATCAGCGTGCTCGACGGCGACCGCTTCGAGGTGCTCGACCGCTTCCCCACCCCCTTCGCGGTGCATGGCGGCCCGAAATTCTCGCCCGACGGGCGCTTCGTCTTCGTGATGTCCCGCGACGGCTGGGTGCAGAAATACGACCTCTGGAGCCTCCACGAGGTCGGCCGCATCCGCGCCGGGCTCAACAGCCGCAACATCGCGATCTCCCACGACGGGAAATGGCTCGCGGTGGCAAACTACCTGCCGGCGACCGTGACGATCCTCTCGACGGAAGATCTCTCCGTCGCCCGCGTGATCGCGGTGGCCGACCGCAAGGGCAATCCCTCCCGCGTCTCGGCGGTCTACCAGGCGCCGCCCCGCGCGAGCTTCATCCTCGCGCTGAAGGACGCGCCCGAGATCTGGGAGATATCGACCGACCCCGAGGCGCCACCCCGGCACGAGGGCTTCGTGCACAGCTTCGAGACGGGCATGGAAGAGGCGCTGGCCTCCTCCGAGGGCCTCTTCGCGCGGCGCCGGATCGAGGTCGCCCAGCCACTCGACGATTTCTTCTTCACCCCCGACTACCGCAACCTGATCGGCGCCGCCCGCGACGGCGAGCACGGCGTGGTCGTCAACCTCGCCACCGGCCGCGAGATCGCCGAGCTGCCGCTCACGGGCCTGCCGCATCTCGGCTCGGGCATTTCCTGGACGCTCCAGGGCCGCCGGGTGATGGCGACGCCGCATCTGGGCGAGCCGCGGCTCTCGGTCATCGACCTCGAAACCTGGGAGGTGGTGGCCACCATCGACATGCTCGGCCCGGGCTTCTTCCTGCGCAGCCACGAGACCTCGCCCCATGTCTGGGCCGACGTCTTCTTCGGCCCCGACCGCGACGCGATCCATGTCATCGACAAGGAGACGCTGGAGATCCTGCGCACCCTGCGGCCCATCCCCGGCGCCACCGCCGCCCATGTGGAATTCGACCGCTGGGGCCGGCATGCGCTCGTCAGCATCTGGGAGGACGATGGCGCCTTGATCGTCTACGATGCCGCCACACTTGAAGAGCTCAAGCGGCTGCCGATGCGAAAACCCTCTGGCAAGTACAATGTCTGGAACAAGATCACCTTCTCCGACGGCACCAGCCACTGAAACCGCGGCGCTGATCGTCGCCCATGGCCAGCCCTCCGATCCCGGGGGGCCCGAGGCGTTGATGGCCGACCTCGCCCGCGCCGTGGCGCGGCTCCTGCCCGGTTGGCGCATCCGGGGCGCGACCCTCGCCGGAGCGGGGACGCTCGAGGCCGCGCTGGCCGGGCTCGGCCCGGGCCCGGTGATGGTCTATCCGCATTTCATGGCCGACGGCTGGTTCGTGCGGCTGCAGATACCAGAGCGGCTCCGGGCCGCCGGGCGCCCGGAAGCCGCGGTCCTGCCGCCCTTCGGGCTCGCCCCGGAAACCGCGGCCCTCGCGCTGCGCCTCGCGCGCGAGGGCGCCGCGGCACATGGGCTCGCCCCGGAGGCATCGACCCTGCTTCTCGCCGCCCATGGCTCGCCCTCGGACCCGCGCCCGGCGGCCGTGACGCGGCGCGTCGCCGCCGCCATCGCCCGGGCCGGGCACTTCCGCTCGGTCCGCGTCGGCTTCGTCGACGAGGAGCCGCGCCTGGCAGTGGCCGCGCGCCTCGCCGGCCCGGCGCTCTGCCTGCCGTTCTTCGCCGCCCGGAACAGCCATGTGGAGGTCGATCTCCCCGAAGCCCTCGCCGAGGCGGGCTTCCCCGGCCCCATCCTGCCACCGGTCGGCACCGATGCGGCGGTGCCGCGCATCATCGCCGATGGCCTCGCAAGGGCGGCGCTGGCCCGGGTCGCCTGAGCAGCGGGGGCATGCCGGGGCATGTTGGGAAAAGCCCGCGCCCCGCGCGGCCCCGTGGCCTGGGCCACCGCATCGCTCGAGAGCGCCCGATTGCGCAGGACGGGGAAGGCGCCGGCACGCCCCGCAGCGATGCCGAGCCCACCGCGACGGGCGCGGCATTCCCGCAACGACGGTGATCGGCAGGCTGTAGCTCCGGCCGCTCGGCCCGGCGCCGCTCCGCGCCCGAAGGAGGAACAGGCACTGCGGGCACCCATGCCGGTGTTTCCCCGAGCCATTCGCCGAAAGACGCCCTCGGCCGGCCTCAGGCCTTGGCCTCCACGACGAAATGCAGGGTGGCCACGCCGTGGCCGCCGCTCGGCTCGCCGAGCGAGATCGCGCCTTCGCCGCTGAGCACCATCGTCCGGCGGCAAAGCTCGTATTCGCGCCCGTCGCCGGCCACCACATAGCTGCCGGTCGAGCTGTGGTCGGTGAATTCCACGAGGCCGCGCGCCACTGCCACCGTCGCATGCCGCCGCGAGACATAGGGCTCGGTCACCACCAGGTCGCAGGCGAGCGCCCGACCGACCGAGAGCGTCTCGCCCTCGCCGATCCGCCAGTCCGCGCCGCCGAAGCGCAGGAGCACCGAATGCGCCCAGCGTCCCGCATCGCGCGCCGGCACCGCCTCGACCTCGGTCAGCTGGCTCGCATCCGCCGCCAGATAGGAATAGACCTCCGAGGGCGCCGCCTTGCCCTTGAGATGGATCGCGCCGATCGCCGTAAGCCGGCCGCGCTCCACCGGACCGAGGCGCGCGAAGACGGTATCGCCGAGCAGAAGCTCCCCGGGCTTGGCGAGCGCCGCGAGCCGCGCCGCCGTATAGACGGGCTTGCCGTAGACATTCCCCCCCAGCCGCACCAGATCGCCCCAGTAGAGGCCCGCATGGATCGACAGGATTTGCGACGGCCCCTCGACCAGCATCCGGCGCGCGGCAAGAAACGCCCGGTCCGGATCGTCGAAAAGGCAGAGTACATCGTCCCCCTTGGAGCTGACGTACTCGCCACCCTCACGATGAATGACGGCTTGCAATCGATTGAGGCATTGGTCAATCTCCTGCAGGGCGCGTTCGTTCCCGTCGCGCTCGTAAAGGGGTGTGCTGCCCGATATGTCCGCGATCAGCACGGCTGCGGTCGTCATGGCGCAGGCATCTCCGGACGGCCCCGACGAGGGCCATGAGCCGAGCCTAGCAGATTCGGCCCGGCGGCCGAGGTGGAAATCGTCCGGATCGCGGCATCCGCCGCACCGGCACGCGACAATGGGGTTCCTGACATGCACGACTTCCTTCACAGATCGGCGCTGCTTTCGGCAGCGGTCGCCGCCCTCGGCCTCGCCGTACCCGCTGAGGCGCAGGAATCCAACGCCTGCCCGGTGGACGGCTGCGAGGTCGCGATCGCTTCGGCGGCGGCGGATGGCAGCGAACTCGCCCTGGTCTTCGAGGCCAATTTCCTGCCCGACATGTCCAAGAACCACATCCATGTCTGGTGGGGCGAGAACTTCACCGTCCGCCAGGTCAGCAACAACGCCGAGCCGACCTATGGCGTCGAACAGGGCGACTGGCACCCGACCGCCGATTATCCCGGCTATGTCACCACCGGCGCGGCATCGACCGAATTGCGCGGCGAGGCGGTGACGCTCTGCGTCTCGGCGGCCGACCGCAACCACGACATTCTCGACCCGGAGAAGGTCGCCTGCTACGATGCCGCGTCGCTCCTCCAGCAATGAGCGCAGATGGCCGTTCCCGACTATGTTGGGCGCTATGTGGTGCGGCGGGAGATCGCTCGCGGCGCCTTCGCGACGGTCACGCTCGCCTGGGATGAGGAACTCGAGTCCCAGGTCGCCATAAAGATCCTCGATTGCGGCGCGGACGGCCGCGGCGCGGATTTTCAGGCGCGCTTCATCGAGGAGGCGCGCCTGCTGCGCCGGATCCGGTCGCACAGCGTCATCGGCGTGCACGACGTCGGGCGCCTGCCGGACGGGCGCCCCTATATCGTCATGGATTTCGCCGATCTCGGCACCCTGACCCGCAAGGTCGCGGAGGCTGCCGTGCAGGGGCGCGACGGGCCGATGCGCGGGCTCGACCTCGACGGCACCATGGCGCTCGTGGACGCCATGGCCGACGGGCTGGCGGCGATCCACCGCGCGGGCGTGGTGCACCGCGACATCAAGCCCGACAACATCCTCTTCCAGAGCATGGGCAACCCGGCCCCGCGGCCCGGCGGCCACCTCGGCTCCGGGCCGGCGGACGCGCGCGCCGAGCGCATCATGATCGCCGATCTCGGCATCGCCAAGGATCTCGCCAAGCGCGGCGACACCATGACGCTGATCGGCGGGACGCCCGCCTTCCGCGCCCCCGAACAGCTCGACCGCGAGGCCCAGGTCACGCCCGCGGCGGATGTCTTCGCCGCCGCGGCGGTGCTCTGGTACGCGATCGCGGGCGAGCCGCCGCCGCCACCGGGCGAAACCGAAGCGGCGCTCGACCGGCTCCCCGAGGCCTGGCGGCCGCTCATGCGCGAGGCGCTGGCGCCGGTGCCGCAGGATCGCATCGAGACCATCGACTCGTTCCGCGCCGCGGCGCATGACGCCATGGCCCGGCTCGCCGCCTCCCGGCCGACGGAGGTGCTCGGGACCGAGGCCGCCCGCTCGGGCGCGGGCGCGAACGACGCCGCCTGCCCCTATCTCGGCCTCGGGGCCTTCCAGCCCGAAGACAGCGGCAAGTTCTTCGGGCGCGAGACCATGGTCGAGAACCTGCTCCAGCGCATGCGCGCCCAGCGTGTGCTCGTCATCGGCGGGCCCTCGGGCAGCGGCAAGTCCTCGCTGATCCGCGCCGGCCTCGTCGCTTCCCTGCGCGACGGCGCCATCCCCGGCAGCGAGCACTGGCAGATCGACGTCTTCACGCCGGGGCGCGACGCCCTGTCGGAGCTCTTCTTCCGGCTGCGGGGCGGGTCCACGGAAGCGGGCGCCGCGGGCATCGGCCTCGACGACTTCCTCGCCCGCCCGACGCTCGCCCGCCAGGTCGCGGCGGAAGGCGGCCGCGCTGCCGGCCGCGTGCTCGTGGTCGACCAGTTCGAGGAGCTCTTCACCCTCAACGGCCCCGGCCAGCGGCAGGGCTTCATCGATGCCCTGGCGGCGATCACCGATCCCTCCGACAGCGTCTTCCGCATCGTGCTCGCGATCCGGGCCGATTTCTATGCCGCCTGCGCCGCCCTGCCCTGGCTCGCCGAAGCCATCACCCACAACCAGATCCTCGTGGGGCCGATGAGCGCCCCGGAACTCCGCCGGGCGATCGTCGAGCCGGCGCGGGCCGCGGGCTATTACCTGGAGCGCAACCTCGTCGATGCCATCGTCGACGACGCCGGCGGCGAGGCGGGCTCGCTGCCGCTGATCTCCCATGCCCTGGTCGAGACCTGGGCGCGCCGCAAGGGCTCGACGCTGACGCTCGAAGGCTACCGCGGCACCGGCGGCGTCGCCGGCGCGATCCGCCAGACCGCCGACAGGGTCTTCGACGAGCGCTTCGACGACACCGAGCGCGCCACCGCCCGGCGGCTCCTGCTCAATCTCGTGACGCCCGGCGAGGGGACCTCCGATTCGCGCCGCATCCTCGACCGCGCCGAGCTCGACCGCGCCCAGGACGCCGATGCCCTGCACCGGGTGATCGAGCGGCTGACCGAAGCCCGGCTCCTGACCGTGGACGACCGCAGGGTGCAGATCGCCCACGAGGCGCTCCTGCGCTCCTGGCCGCGGCTGCGCGAGTGGATCGACGAATCCCGCGCGGATCTGCGCGTGCGCGTGCGCCTCGTCCAGCTCGCCGAGGACTGGATCGCCGGCGAGCGCGACCCCGACCTCCTGCTCCGCGGCGGCCGCCTGGTCTTCGCGCTCGAATGGCTGGAGAAGAACGCCGAGACCGCCGGGGCGCTCGAACGCGACTTCCTCGACGCCTCGGTGGAGGCGAGAGACCGGGCCGAGGCCGCCGCGGCCGCGGGCGAGGCCCGTGCCCGCCGCCGCCGCGCGGTGGCGATCGGCGCCCTCAGCCTGCTCGCCGCCGGCGCCACCGCCGCCTCCATCGTCGCCTTCACCGAATCCCGCCGCGCCCGGCTGAACGAAGGCATCGCGCAGGATGCGACCGCGGTCGCCACCGAGCGCTTCGCCAGCGCGCTCGGCGCGGTCTCGCTGGGGCTCGTGACCGAGGATCCGCTGCTGGCGCTCGAACTCGCGGCGCAATCCATGGGCCAGGCGGCCTCGCCCGCCGCCACCTTCGACGCACGCGCCGCCCTGGTCGCCGCGCGCCGGGTGCTCGCCGCCGGATCGCCCGTCCCCCTGGGCAGCGCCGTCGCCGCGGGCGATGCCCATTCGCTGGCGCTGAGCGCGGATGGCGCCTTCGCGGCGCTCGGCCGGCGCGACGGCACCGTGGCCATGCTCGACGCCCGCAGCCGCCAGCCCGTCGGCGACCAGGTCGAGGCCGGCATCGGCGGCATCGAGGATCTCGTCTTCACCCCCGACGGGGCCTCGCTGGTCGCCGTCGGCACGTCCGGCCAGCTGGTCCGCTGGCCCGTCGCGGAGGGGTCGCTGGGAATGCCCATGCCGATCGGCACGGCGGCGGACGTGCTCTGGGGCGCGGCCATCGACCCCGGCGGCGACGTGGTCGCCTCGGTCGGCGAGGAGGGCGCGATCCGGCTCTGGGACCTGCAGGGCGGCGAGACGGCGCAGAGCCCGCTGGCCCATCGCAGCGGCGACTTCACCAGCGTCGCCTTCAGCCCCGACGGCGAGGCGATCCTGGCCGGCGCCGGGTCGGGCGAGATCTTCGCCTGGCACTATCCCTCCGGCGGCCCGGTCTTCCCGCCGATCACCGAGGCGCATTCCAGCGACGTCTGGCAGCTCGCCTTCAGCCCCGCGGGCGACCTCTTCGCCACCGCCAGCAGCGACGGGACCTCGGCGCTGGCGAGCTTCCCCGGCGGCGAGCTGCTCGGAACCGCCTTCGCGCCCGGCGACCACGTCGCCGCGCTCGCCTTCGCCCCCGGTGGCGGCACGCTCTACGGGGGAACCTCCGGCGGCCGCCTCGCGGTCTGGGACGTCGCGGCGGGCGGGGCCGCCGGCGCCTCGCCCCCCGGCCACCAGGGCGCCGTGCTCGACCTCGCCGCTTCCGCCGACGGCCGGGACGCGGCGAGCCTCGGTGCCGACCAGCTGGTGCGCTTCTGGCGGCTCGACAGCGCCCCGCCGCTGGCCCTCACCCACCGGGTTCCGGGCGCGCGCGCCAAGAGCGTCGCGCTCGGGACCGGGCTCGTCGCCACCGGCGACGACAGCGGCGCGGTCACGCTCCGGGATGCCGGTGGCACGGCGCCGCCGCGGGTCTTCCACGGCCACGAGGACGCGGTCTGGGCGGTCGCGCTCTCGCCCGACGGATCGCTGCTCGCCAGCGCCGACCGCAGCGGACAGGTCCGGCTGCGCGAGACCGCCTCCGGCGCGGAGGTCGCCCATCTCGCCGCCGCCCCCGACGCGATCTGGTCGCTCGCCTTCCTGCCCGACGGCAAGGGGCTGCTGAGCGCCAGCGACACCACGCTGCGGCTCTGGGATCTCGACACCGGCGCGGAGCGGCGCAGCTTCGGCCCCTTCGCCGGCGCGATCACCCGCGCCGCGGTCTCCTCGGACGGCAGCCGCATCGCCGCGGCCCTCACCTCCGGACAGGTCGCGGTCTGGGACACCGCCACCGAATCCGCGCCCTTGCGGCTCATGGTGGACGACGACGTGATCTGGACCGTCGCCTTCAGCCCGAACGGCCGCTACCTCGTCGCCGGCTCGAGCGACGAGGTCGTCTCGGTCTGGGCGGCCGACACCGGCGCAAAGATGTCCGAATTCGCAGGCCATGCCGGCGGCGTCACCGACGCGATCGTGCTCGAGGACAACGTCACCATCGTCGCCGCCGACCGACGCGGCGGGCTGCATGTCTGGGATCTGCAATCGGGGCGGCGCATCGCGGATCTGCCGGGCGCCCACGGCGCCACGATCTGGCGGCTGGCCCGGCACCCCGACGGCACGCGCTTCGCCTCGGCCGGGGACGACGGCGCGGTGCGGCTCTGGGACATCCTCAGCGTGCCGCGGGCCTGCGAACTGGCGCGCGGGAGCTTCGACGCCGCGCGGCGGACCCGCTATCTCGGCGAGTCCGACGCGCCGGACGTCTGCGACGCGATGCCGGCCCCCTGAACGCACGAACGCGGCCACGAGGGCCGCATTCGTCACAACGGAACCGGGCACAATCACCTTCACGCACACACTCAACCCGTGTCGGCAAGCCTCAGAAATCGATCCGGAAAACGCTGCAGCGCCAGCGAGACGTCGACTTCGGGCAGCAGGCTCCGCAATTCCCCCACGATCGACCGGACATCGCCGAAGGGCGCGACGAGATCGACGATCCAGAGATCGGGGCCGCTGCGCCAGCCGTCCCCCTCGATGCGGCCGTCCCGCGCCAGCCCCGCCGCCCCGGCATCGAGCCAGGCCCAGGTCGCGAATCCCACCGGCATGCCGCGGCGGTGAAACACCCGCGCCTGCCCCAGCGACAGCGGGTGCAGCAGGTTGCGCTCGACCTCCTCGGGACCCCATCCGGCGTGGCTCGGCGACCGGCGCAGGAGCCACAGCATCTCGCCCATCTGGCGATACCGTTCCGCGGCCGCGGGTCCGGGACCATCTCCCTCGTAGAACCGATCCTCCGGCATTTCCGTCTCCCCTGCCACCATGCCCGCAGAAGACACCGAATCCTGAGCCCGCGCAGTGACGCCCGTCACAGCCGCGTGCTGAGAACGCGGCACGACGGCCCGTAAGGTACGGACGAGCAATGCCTACACGACGCAGACCGGAGTGACTTTCGAGCGAACCGATCCGGACCGAGCGATCAACCTTGATTGAACTTTGGTTAACGCGAGAGCGTTTATCAAACGATTCCAAGATGATAGCAAGATGCGCGCGCGCGCACATTCCCGGACCGGGTGCTCCGTCGGTCTGGAACGCCCCTAGAGCTCCGCCACCTCCGCCAGCGCCTCGGGATCGGCGATCACCACCACGCCGCCGTCGAGCCGCACCAGCCCCTCGTCGGCGAGTGCCCGGAGATGGCGGTTGACGTTCTCCCGCGCCAGGCCGGAGAACTCGCCCAGATCCGATTGCGACAGCGGCTCGGTGATCCGGATTGCCCCGCCGGATTCGGGACGTCCCCATTTGTCGGCGATCCGCATCAGGCAGCGCGCCAGCCGCGTGCGCGCCGCCACCTGCGTCTGGTCCTCGAACATCTCCGAGGCGTTGCGGGCCTTGGCGCAGAGCTCGGCGATCAGCCCCATCATCGCCTCGGGATTCTGGGCGAGGAAGCTCATCACCTCCGCACGCGGCAGGCTGACCAGGGTCACCGCGCCCGCCGCCGTGGCATCGGCGCTGCGGTCGAGGTTGTCGAGCACCGCGATCTCGCCCAGCACCTCCCCCGGCCCCATATGGGCGAGCACCGAACGCCGCCCGCCCAGCGCGGTGACGCTGACCTCCACGCGGCCCTCCTCGATCAGGTAGAGCGCCCGCCCCGGATCGCCGCGCAGGAAGATCGCCTCGCCGGCGCCGTATCGCCGGCGCGTGCCCCGCGCCAGCAGGCCCTCGCGCGCCGCGCGGTCGAGCAGGCCGAGCCATCCGCCCGGCGCAGCATCGCTCCGCCCGCCCACGGCCGGCGCCCGGTCAGGCCAGATCCGCCGGCAGCAAGGCCTCCGGCATGTTCTGGTAGCAGACCGGCCGCAGGAAGCGCCGGATCGAGAGCGTGCCCACCGAGGTCGCGCCGAAATTGGTCGAGGCCGGATAGGGACCGCCGTGCACCATCGCATCCGCCACCTCGACGCCCGTCGGGAAGCCGTTCGCGAGGATCCGCCCCGCCTTGCGCTCCAGCACCGGCAGGAGTGCCCGCGCCGCCTCGCCATCCTCCGCATCCATGTGCAGCGTGCAGGTGAGCTGCCCGTGCAGCGAGCGCGCGATCGCCTGCATCTCGTCGAAATCGGCGGCGCTGACCACCAGCCCGAGCGGCCCGAAGACTTCCTCGCCCAGCACCGCGTCGGCGAGCCAGTCGCGCCCCGTGGTCGCATAAAGATAGGGCGTCGCATTGCGCAGGTCGCAGGTCGAGGTCAGCACCTCGCGCACGCCCGAGGCGGCCGAGATCC
Source organism: Amaricoccus sp. (assembly GCF_036846665.1). NCBI lineage: Bacteria > Pseudomonadati > Pseudomonadota > Alphaproteobacteria > Rhodobacterales > Paracoccaceae > Amaricoccus > Amaricoccus sp. The sequence continues at coordinate 23,745 of NZ_DAIUBO010000033.1, forward strand.
GGTCGCGCCCGGCACGGAAGGCCGCCGCGATGCCGTCGGTCAGCATGGTCTGCGCCCCGACCGGCTCCAGCGCCGCCGCCGCGGCCTCGGCGAAGGCCCGCGCCTCGGGGCCGTCGATCACCACGGCGATGCCGGGATTGGTGCAGAACTGCCCCGCCCCCATGGTCAGCGACCCGGCCCAGCCCTTGGCGATCTCGGCGCCGCGCGCCTCGAGCGCCGCGGGCAGCAGAAACATCGGATTGACCGAGCCGAGCTCGCCGAAGAACGGGATCGGTTCGGGCCGC
>NZ_DAIUBO010000034.1:0-22904 GCF_036846665.1 Amaricoccus sp.
GTCGATGAAGCGGAAGGCGCGGGTGCCGTCGGCACCGGTCTCCAGCACCTCGGCCCCGAGGATGTCCGCCGGCATCAGGTCGGGCGTGAACTGGATGCGATGCGCCACGAGGCCCAGAACCGTGCCGAGCGTCTCGACCAGCCGGGTCTTGGCCAGGCCCGGCGCGCCCACCAGCAGCCCGTGGCCGCCGCAGAGGATGGCGATCAGCGTCTGCTCGACCACCTGCTCCTGCCCGACGATGCGCCGGGCGATCATCTCGCGCGCCGCCACCAGCCGCGCGCCGGTCGCCTCGATCTCGGCCATCATCTCGCCGCTCTCCGCCATGTCCCGCCTGCCTTTCCGCGCGTTGCCCGTCCTCCCCACAGGGTCTAGCATGTCGCGAGACGACAGTAACGCGGCTTGGCGTGCCGACAATGGCCAACGGAGATCACAATCCGGACAGATCGCCCGCGGCCGGCAGGCTCGCCCGCCCCGGATCGGTGCGGGTGCGGTGAGCGCCCCGGCAAGTCCCGCCGACCCGCCCCGGAAACCGGATCCGGCGTCGGCAGCCGGATCCGCGCGATTGCAGCTGCTGGGCGGATTCGCGCTCTCCGACCGAGACGGGCGACCTTGCGACCTCAGGTCGCGCAGGACCCGGCTGTTGCTGGCATATCTGGCGGTGCCGCCCGGCGGTCGCCACGGCCGCGAAGCGCTTGCGGCCCTGTTCTGGCCCGATCGCCAATCCGAGCAGGCGCGGGGAAGCCTGCGGGCGGCGCTGTCCGACATCCGCCGGGCGCTCGGCAAGGACGCGCTCGAAGCCGACCGCGACACGGTGGCGCTCCGGCCGGACGCGCTTGTCAGCGACTATGCCCGCCTGCGTGCGGCCGCCAGGCAGCCGACGGACGCTGGGCTTCCCAACGACCTCTATCCCGGTCCGTTCCTGAACGGAGTCGAATCCGGCGGCGATGCGCTGGAGGACTGGCTGCGCGACCGGCGCGCGGAATGCACCGCGCTCGCGATCGTCGCGCTGGAACGAGCAGCCGATCACTTGGCGGCGGCAGGCCACCACGCCCAGGCCCTGGCACTGATGCGCCGCTGTCTCGGGCTGGAGCCGCTCAGGGAAGCCAGCCACCGCGCCATCATGCGGCTGCTGGCCGCATCCGGCGAGCGGGCCCTGGCGCTCGCGCAGTTCCGCGCCTGCCGCGAGCTGCTGCGCCACGAGCTCGACACCGAGCCGGCCCCGGAGACCGTGGCGCTTGCCGACGACATCGCGCTCGACGATTCCAGCTCGCTCGCGGTCCTGCGCGCCACCGGAAGCGCCGCCTTCGACCCGCCGCTGCCCCCGCCGGGCTCGGCGGCGGTGCCGCGGCCGATCGACGAGGCGCCGCTCCGGCCGGCCATCGCCGTGCTGCCCTTCGTCAATCTCAGCGGCGACGCCGAACAGGGGTATCTCGCCGACGGCATCACCGAGGACATCATCACAGACCTCGCCGGCATCGACGGTCTCTCCGTCGCCGCGCATACCTCGAGCGGGATGTACCGCGGCGGAGTGATTGAGCCCGACCGCATCGCCGAGGAGCTCGGCGTCAGCCATGTGCTCGAAGGCAGCCTCAGGATGGCCGGCCCCGCGGTGCGCATCACCGCCCGCCTCGCCGATGCCCGGTCCATGCGCCAGATCTGGGCCGAGCGCTACGACCGCAACCTGGAAGGCATCTTCGAGCTGCAAAGCGAGATCGCCGCCGCCATCGTGCAGGCACTGCGGCTCAACCTCGACCCCGGCGCCGCCACGATCCAGGCGGCGCGCGGCACGCGCGACGTGGAAGCCTACCGCGAGTACCTGCGCTCGCGCGCCCTGCTACGCGAGATGACCCGACGCAGCATCGAGCTCGCGCGAGACGGCTTCGCGCGGGCCATCGCCCTCGACCCGGACTATGCCGCGGCCCACGCGGGGCGCGCCGACAGCATCTCCCAGCTCGCCTATCATCATGACGCCGCCGACTGGGACCAGGCGATCGAGGAAAGCGAAACCGCCTTGCGCCTGCAGCCCGGGCTGGCCGAGGGACTCTGCGCCCGCGGCACCGCCCTGGGGCATTGCGGCCGCCTGGATGAGGCGCTGGCCGATTTCGCGACCGCGGTCCGGCTCAATCCGCAGCTCTACGAGGCACAGTACCACTACGGCCTGACCTACCTGCTTGCCGGCCGCCTGGAGGAGGCGGCGCCCCACCTGCGCCGTGCCTTCGAGATCTCCGACAAGGAGCTCCAGGCCGGCATGATGCTGATCTGCTGCCTTCTGGCGCTGGACCGCCGGCAGGAGTGCAACGCGGTCTGCCGGCACGTGATCGCGGTCTGTCGCAGGCGGATCTCGCTCAACACCTACGACGAACGCGCCGCCTACGTGATGGGCATGGCGCTGAACGGCTTGGGCGAAACCGAGCGGGCACGGCGCTGGGCCCAGGTCGCGGCTGCATTCGAGCCGGAAGACCCGCGCGCCACCTACAACATCGCCTGCCTCTTCGCCCTACTGGGCGAGGCCGAACCGGCGATCCGCCATCTCGCGAGGACGCTGGCGCTCGGAGTGTCCGACAAGAAGCGCGAGTGGATCCGCATCTACGATCCGGACCTCGCCGTGCTGCACGGCGACGCGCGTTTCGAGGCGCTTTTCGCAAGCGAGAGCTGAAATCAGAACGCGTGCGGCAACGTCCCGAGCCGGGCCTTGACCGCGTCGAGCTCGCGCTCGGCCTCACGGCGCGCAAGCGTCTCGTCGCCGGCTGGCTCCGCGCGGATCCGGAGCAGGGCGCGCAGGAAAGCCGCGAGGCGTCCGGCAGATCGCGCCGGAACGGAGGTCGGATCGAATGTCGGGCTGGTGGTCGTCATCGCTGGGTCCTCACCTCGGGGAATGCCGTGGTGTGATCCTGCCGTCCCGACGTGCGGGAACCGTGGTCCGCATCGTGCGGGAAGCGTGACGAGAGCGCGAAAAACGCGCAGGCGGCTGCCGTCGTCTGCGGATTGCTGGCCGGGGCGATTGGAACTAGGCTGCCGCTCCGATGCCAATCGACCGGAGGCATTGGCCCATGGCCGCCCCAGACCGTCCGCCCGCCGCGGCAACGCCGACCACCGAAGCCCTGGCCGCGGCGGCTCGAACCGCTTCGAAAAAGGGCCCCGCGCCGGTCCACCTCTGGAACCCGCCGTTCTGCGGCGACCTCGACATGCGCATCGCCCGCGACGGCACCTGGTTCTACCTCGGCACGCCGATCGGCCGCAAACCGCTCGTCAGGCTCTTCGCCTCGATCCTGAAACGCGAGGGCGACCGGTTCTTTCTCGTGACGCCGGTGGAAAAGGTCGGCATCACCGTCGATGATGCGCCCTTCGTCGCCATCGACTTCGAGGCCACCGGCACCGGCTCCGACGCATCCATCCGCTTCACCACCAATGTCGACGAGGAAGTGACCGCCGGCGAAGGCCATCCGATCCGCGTGACCCGCGACCCCGCGACCGGCGAGCCTGCGCCCTATGTCCATGTCCGCGCCGGGCTCGAGGCGCTGATCGACCGCAAGAGCTTCTACCGTCTCGTGGAGATCGGGCAGACGCAGACGATCGACGGCGTGGCGCAGTTCGGGATCTGGTCGGGCGGCGCCTTCTTCCCCTTCATTCCGGCCGCGCAGCTCGGCGCGGAGACCGCCGGATCGTGACGGCCGCCGGGACGCGCCGCCGCATGGCCCGGCAAGGGCCCCTCGCCCCACGGTCTGCCGGGCGGGCGCTGCTCGCCCTCTGCCTGTTCGCGAGTGTCCCGGAGCGGGCGTCTTCGGGCGAGGCCATCTTCAGCATCGGCTACAACGGCATCCTAGACAGCGAGGAAGAGGCCGGAGTCGCGCTCGGCCTAGGCGTCCATTCCCGGCCCGTCTGGGCGATCCGGCGGCTCGCCTTCGGCTTCGGCGGCGCCCTGACGATCGACGCCGACGGCGACGCCTGGGCCGGGCTCGGGATCGATGCCTATTACCCGTTCGGCGCGGATTTCCGGCTCGACCTCGGGGTCATGGCCGGCGGCTATTCCCTCGGCGATGGCCACGATCTCGGCTCCGAGCTCGAGTTCCGCTCCCGGATCGGCGTCAGCCGCCCGATCGCCGACGGGCCCTGGCGGGCCGGTTTCGCCGTCGAACACATGTCCAACGCCGGTATCGGCGACACCAATCCCGGCGTCGAGACCTTCTTCCTGACCCTCGGCCGGACCTTCTGACGCCATCTCCGGGCGGCGCGCGGGGCGCGGCCTTCTCCGGAGGCAAGCCCCGGTCCACGGTGTCGGTGGGGCGGCCGGGCCGTTGCGATCGCCCGGGACCGGCATTGCGCCCCGGCTCCCGAGCGGGGCGAAAATCCTCCCACCCTTCGGCCGTCCTGGCGCGTGAAGGCAAGTTCCGCGCGGAGGCTTCTGCTAGGTTCCAGCCGGGAGGCGCAGGCGCTTCGCGGGGAACGGCAGCGCCCTCCGGCCCCGGCGGGGGTTCCGCGACGCAGCCAGCGCAGCCGCAATCGACCCTGTGGAGACAAAGGAAGACATGGATACTTCGGAGCAGAAATTCCCGACCGCCCCGCAACGCCGCCCGTCGCGCCGGGACTTGCTCGCCGCCGGCGCGGGACTCGCCGCCTTGGCCGCTGCGCCGGCGAGGGCCCAGGAGAGCGACGGCGAGCCGGAGTTCCTCTTCGTGCAGACCGCCACCGGCATGGCCTTCGATTCCGACCGGAACCGCCTGACCCTGCGCGGGGTCAGCCCGGTCACGCTCTTCTTCTCCGACCGCCCCGAGCGCATCGTCGGCAACATGAAGACCGAGCGGTTCGTGCCCTTCTGGAGCGAGGGCCCCGACAGCTTCGCCTCGAACCCGCCGAACGCCGACCTTTCGGTTGTGGGGAAGGACAGCCTGATCGAGGCGGTGGTGGAACTGCGCGACCCGGTGATCGAGAACGGCGACCTGCATTACACCGTCAAGGTCCTCGGCGGCCACATGCCGGAGCTCGGCGACAACGCCTCGCTCTTCATCGACATCATCGGCCGGCCCCTGACGCCGGTCTCCTTTGCCGGCGCCGGCCGCCGCGCCTATCGCCGCGCCGTCTTCTACTGACGCGCCGAAAGGCGCCTCCCCGGCCGGCGACCGCCCTGCCCAAGGACGATCACAATCGCCGAAGCGGCCTCGTCGCTGGGGTTCGGGGCGCATCCAGCGTCATCACCCGCCCGGCGTGCACCGCCGGGCGCTGCCCTCATTGTTCTGCGGGACGGTGGTACCAAGAACGAGATAACATGCGATCGCCCTCGGCCGCACCCTCTCCCCGTTCCGCCGTCGCTCAGCCCCGGCGCGGGCACCTGTCCCAGTCGTCGCCGCCGAAATGCTCCAGCATGATGTCGGTGAGCACCCGGATCTTGTGCGGCACCGGCTCGGCCGGCGGCGGCCGCAGCACGTAGAGCCCGAGAGCCGGGATCTCGTAATCGTCGAGCAGGGTGACGATCTCGCCGCGCCGGACCGCCGGACCGGCGAGAAAGCTCGGCATCGCCGCGATCCCCAGCCCGGCCACCACGCCGGCGAGCTCCGCCGCCCCGCTGTCGGCGGTGAAGCGGCCGCGCGGATGGAAGGTCGTCGTCCGCCCGTCGCGGCGGAACTGCCAGACCGCCTCGCCATGCGGGATCACCTCGTGCTCGGCCAGCGCGGCCGGGCTCCGCGGGATGCCCCGCCGCGCCAGATACTCCGGGCTCGCCACGAGGACCGCGCGGATCGGCGAGATCCGCCGGGCGATCAGGCTGGAATCCGCGAGAATGCCGAGGCGGATCGCCGCGTCGAACCCCTCGCCGACCACGTCCACCCGCCGGTCGCTGTAGGAGGCATTGATCTCCAGACGCGGATTGCGCAGCGCCAGCTCCGCGAGAACCGGCGCCAGATGCGTGGTCCCGAACGAGAGCGGCGTCGCCAGCCGCAGGCGGCCGGTCGCCTCGCCCTGCCGGCTGAGCGCATCCCGGCCGGAATCGAATTCGGCGATCATCCGCTCGGCATAGGGCCGGAAATCGGCCCCCGCCTCGGTCAGCGACATGCCCCTGGTGGTCCGCGCCAGCAGCGGCGCCCCCAGCTCGGCCTCCAGCCGCGCCAGCCGCCGGCTGATCATGGACTTGGACATGCCCAGCCGCGCCCCGGCGCGGCTCAGGCCGCCGCTGGCGACCACTTCGGCGAAGGCGCGGATATCCTCGAGGTTCGGCATGGGAATCGTTCCGGATTCTGCAAAAGTCTTACCCGGACCCTGCATCTGGCGTCGCGTTCCTGGCAACCGCATATTCGCCCTGTCACGCAACGAGATCACGCGAAGGATTTCCGCCATGAACAACATTCTCGTCATCGACAGTGCCGTCAGCGGCGACTCCTCGGTCTCGAAGGCGCTGGTGCGCGACGCCGTCGCCGCCCTCGCCGAACAGGCGCCCGCCAGGATCGTCCATCGCGACCTCGGCCGCGACCCCGTGCCGCATCTCACCGAGGAGACCCTCGCCGGTGTGCGCGGCACGCCCGAAACCGAAGCCGAACTGGCCACGCGCGCCCTTTCCGACGAACTCGTCGCCGAGCTTCGTGCCGCCGATGTCGTGGTGATCGGCGCGCCGATGTACAATTTCAGCATCGCCACCGGCCTGCGGTCCTGGTTCGACCATGTGCTGCGCGCGGGCGAGACCTTCCGCTACACCGAGGCCGGGCCGCAGGGCCTGCTCGAGGGCAAGCATGTCATCGTGGTGGAAAGCCGCGGCGGCCTCTACAGCGAGGGCCCGGCCCAGGCGGCCGATTTCCAGGAACCCTATCTGCGGCACCTGCTCGGCTTCATCGGCCTGAAGGACGTCACCTTCGTGCGCGCCGAGCGCATCGGCTTCGGCCCCGAGGCCCGCGCCGAGGCGATCGCCGCCGCCGCCGCGGCCCTGCGCGACGCGGCGGCGCCGGCGCTGGCCCGCGCCGCCTGATCGCGCTGCCCCGGCGGCCGGCCCGGGCCGGCGCCGGGGTCCGGTGCTTCAATCCATGGGCGGCTTGTAGGTTCCCACGGCGGTTCCGGCCTTCGCCATGACCGCCATGGCCTCGTCCGTCGTGAATAGCTTGGTCGTCGCCGCCCCCGAAACCGTGCCGGAAGCGGCCACCGCCATGGCTGCGGCCGCCACGGCCGCATCGTCCGGCGCCTCGATCAGGCAGACCACGTCGTATTTCCCGAAGGCGAAGAACAGGTGGTGCAGCTTGCCGCCGAGGCCTTCGATCAGCTTTGACGCCGCGGCCGCGCGGTCCGTGGGATTGGCGATCATCGCCTTCACGGCCTCGGTCGAATAGGACACTTGATAGAGATAGAACGGCATGGCGTTTCCCCGTTTCATCCGGGCTCTCGCCTGTCCGTCGTGCTGTCCCCGTTCCGGACCGGCGGGCCGGTTGTCTGCCGCCCCTGCGGCGGCGATGCAGCCGGGATCGGCTGCGCCGGCCATTCTAGCACGTCTGCGCCCGGCCGTGGCCGGAAACGTGCCCCTGATACATTCTATTATTGATATGTGATGCGCCCCGCCCTATGTTGCAGGCGACCCCGAACCACAGGAGCGCCGATGCAACCCGACGTAGAAGCCTTCTTCGACGAGGCCACCTTCACGGTCTCCTTCGTCGTCACCGATCCCGAGAGCCGGAAATGCGCCATCGTCGACAGCGTGCTCGACTTCGATTATTCCTCCGGCCGGACCGGCACGAAATCTGCCGACGCGATCGTCGCCTACGTGCAGGAACGGGGCCTCGAGACGGTCTGGCTGCTCGAAACCCATGTCCATGCCGACCATCTCTCCGCCGCACCCTACCTCCAGGAGCGCCTCGGCGGCAGGATCGGCATCGGCGAGAAGATCACCGTGGTCCAGGACACCTTCGGCAAGGTCTTCAACGAGGGCACCCGGTTCCAGCGCGACGGCTCGCAGTTCGACCGGCTCTTCAAGGAGGGCGACCTCTTCGAGATCGGCGCGCTTCAGGGTCGCGTCCTGCACACGCCCGGCCACACGCCGGCCTGCCTCACCTATGTGATCGGCGATGCCGCCTTCGTCGGCGACACGCTCTTCATGCCCGATTTCGGCACGGCGCGGGCGGATTTCCCGGGCGGCTCCGCCGAGACGCTCTATGCCTCGATCCAGAAGATCCTCGCCCTGCCCGACGAGACCCGCATCTTCGTGGGCCACGACTACAAGGCGCCGGGCCGCGACCAGTATGCCTGGGAAACCACGGTCGCGGAGCAGAAGGCGCTCAACGTCCATGTGGGCGGCGGTGCGACGGCCGAGGATTTCGTCAGGATGCGCGAGGCCCGCGACGCCACCCTCGACATGCCGAAGCTGATCATCCCCTCGATCCAGGTGAACATGCGCGCCGGCCAGATGCCCGAGCCCGACGAATCCGGCAAGCGCTTCCTCAAGGTGCCGGTGAACGAGCTCTGATTCCAGCGACCCTTGCCGTTGGCTCCGGTCCCACCCGGGGCGGGGCTTCCCCCGCCCGATCGACCCGTGGCGATCGGGGGGCGGGGAAGGCGCGGCCTTTTCCCTCTCCCGCAACTCGGCCTTGGGGTCGGGCGGCGGTCAGGGACGGATCCGCCATCCCGCCCCGAAGGCCGCCGGCCTCAATGCGCCATGAGCACCGCGGTCGGCGGGGATTTCATCATGCTGGTCGTGGTGCCGCCGAAGATCCGCTGGCGCAGGCGCGAATGCCCGAAGCCGCCCATCACGATCAGCTCGGCATCGAGATCCGTCGCCGCCCGGCGCAGCACCTCGGCCTCGTCGCGGCCCTCGCGCGGCAGGCGGTGCACGTTGGTCGAGATGCCGTGCCGCCCCAGATAGGCGCTCAGGTCGGCCCCCGGCTCGGGCCCGTGCCCCTCGAAGGAGGGCACCGGGTCGATCAGCACCACGTCCACCCTCTCCGCCGCGCACATCAGCTCGATCGCGTCACGCACCGCCTTGGAGGCCTCGACGCTGGCGTCCCAGGCGACCATCACCCGGCGCGGGTCGGGGAAATGCACCGCGCCCTCGGGCAGGAGCAGCACCGGGCGGCCCGATTCGAAGAGCGCCCCGTTCAGCACCCAGTTCTGCATGGCCTCGCCGTCGCCGCCCGCCGGCGGGATCAGCGTGAGATCGGCGTAGCGCGCGAAGCGGGCCGCGAGCGTCGCCACCGTGCCGCGGTCGATGTACTGCGATTCGACCATCGCCGAGACGCCCGCCGCGCCGAGCCGCGCCTCGACCTCCTGGGCACGCTCCTCCGCGACGCTCTGGCCCTCGCGGATCTCGCCGGCCCAGATGTCGTTGGAGACGACCCCGTAGGGCGAGGCCGGCGGCGGCGGCGCCACCCCCAGCACCAGCACCGCGAGATGGGCGTCGAGCTTACTGCAGATGCCGGCGGCGCGGTCGATCTCGGCATCGCCCTGGCTCGTCCCGACCGCCAGAAACACGGTCTTGAAGGGCATGGATCCTCTCCTCGTCTAGGTTTGTCTCAAGCTTAGGCTTGCGCTGCGCCGTCAGGCCTTGCGATAGATCAAGTGTCCGCCGGCCGTGCATGCTATCGTGCCGCGCGGCCCCAGACCAGCGCGGGAGGTAGCCATGGCCCTGGAACAGTTTCGCGTGCAGATCGCGATGCTGATGGACGAAATCGCCAAGGCGCCCGAGGACCGCCACGAGTTGCAGGAGAGCCTGCGCGAGAAGCTCGCCGAGATGCAGGCCATGGGTCTGCCGCTGCCCCACGACCTCGTCGATCTGGAGGAATATCTCGAGGAAGACCTCGAAGGCGCCGCCCGCCGCCGGCGCGGCAAGGCCGGCCCCGCGGCGGAGGAATAGCTACCCCCGCCCGGCGCCCCTGCCGCCGCCGCGCCTCGCAACCGCGGCGATCCCGTTGGCGAGCAGGAGCAGCACCACCGCCGCCACCACGATCGAGGGTCCCGCCGGCGAATCGAGCCTGAACGAGGCCGCGAGCCCACCCGCCGAGGCGACGGCGCCGATACCGGCCGCGACCACCGCCATCGCCTCGGGCGTGGGCGCGAAGGCCCGCGCCGCCGCGGCCGGCACGATCAGCATCGCGGTGATGAGCAGCGCGCCGACGACCTTCAGCGCCACCGCCACCAGAAGCGCGAGCGCCACCGTCAGCACCAGCCGCTCGCGCGCCGCCGCGATGCCGGCGGCCGCCGCGAGATCGGCGCTGAGCGTGGCGAGCAGCAGGCCGCGCCAGCGCCAGACCAGCAGCGCCAGGATCAGCGCCCCCCCGGCCCAGATTACCAGGAGATCGCTCCGGCTCACCGCCAGGATGTCGCCGAAGAGATAGCCCATTAGATCGACGCGCACGCCGGGGAGCAGGCTCAGCGCCACCAGCCCCGCCGCCAGCGCCCCATGCGCGGCCACCCCGAGCATGGTGTCCATTGCATAGGTCCGCCCGGTCGCCAGCGAGACCGTCAGGGCCATGGCGAGCGCCGCGAGCGCCACCCCTGCCACCACCGGCAATTCGGTGGCGAGCGCCAGGGTCACGCCGATCAGCGCGGCATGGGCCGTCGCGTCGCCGAAATAGGCCATGCGCCGCCAGACGACGAAGCAGCCGAGCGGCCCGGCCACCAGCGCGACGCCGGTCCCGGCCAGCACCGCGCGCAGGAGGAAATCGTCGAGCGGGCTCACGCCTCGGCATCCGCGGGATGATGGTGATGTCCGGGCGCGCCCTCGGCATGGGCATGGTCGTGCTCGTGGCGATAGAGCGCCAGCGCCCCCTCGGTGCCGAAGCCGAAGAGCGCGCGGTATTCCGGCGCCGCCGAGACCACCGTCGGCGTGCCCTCGCAGCAGACATGGCCGTTGAGGCAGATCACCCGGTCCGAGGCGCTCATCACCACATGCAGGTCGTGGCTGACCATCAGCACCCCGCAGCCCAGCTCGGTCCGCAATTCCTCGATCAGCCGGTAGAACCGCGCGACGCCGGGCTGGTCGAGCCCCTGCGCGGCCTCGTCGAGCACCAGCAGCTGCGGCCGGTGCAGGAGCGCATGCGCCAGAAGCGCCCGTTGCAGCTGCCCGCCGGAGAGGTCGATCATCTGCCGCCCCCCCAGCCCCGCGATCCCGACGCGCTGCAGGGCATGCTCCCGCTCCTCCCGGCCGCCGCCGGCGAGACCGAGGAAGCGCGCTACGGTCAGCGGCATGGTGTGGTCGATAGCCAGCCGCTGCGGCACGTAGCCGATGCGCAGGCCCGGCGCGCGCCGGACCTCGCCCGCGCTCGCCCGCTCCGCGCCGATCAGGAGGCGCAGCAGCGTGCTCTTGCCCGATCCGTTCGGCCCGACGATGGTCACGATCTCGCCGGCCTCGATGGCGATGTCGACCCCGCGCAGCACCGGATGCCCGCCGCGCGTGACCCCGAGCCCCTTGGCCGAGACCAGCGGCGCGCTCACGCCGCCTCCGCCTCGCGGCAGCGCGCGCAGAGCCCCTCGCCCTCGATCACCATCCGCTCCACGCAAAAACCCTGCCCGGCCGCCGAGGCCGCCAGCCCGGCGCCGAGCTGCGGCAGGACCGCCTCCGCCACGCCCCGGCAGCTGCGGCAGATCAGGAAGACCGCCACATGCTCCGCGCCGCCATGAGTACAGGCAACGAAGGCCGAAAGCCGCTCGATGCGATGGACGAAGCCGTTCCTGACCAGAAAATCCAGCGCGCGATAGGCCACCGGCGGCTGGCTCCCCAGCCCCGCCTCCCGCAGCCGGTCGAGCAATTCGTAGGCGGTCATGGCGCGATGCGCCTCGAGCAGCGCCTCGAGCACGCAGGCCCGCGCCGGCGTCATCCGCAGCCGCCGCGCCGCGCAGGCGGCCTCGACGGCCGCCAGCGCCTGCGCCCGGCACGCCTTGTGATCATGCGGGCCGAAGGCCTCCGCCTCGATGTCGCTTGACCGGGTCATATGTTACTTTATAACAGATCTCGCCGCGTGAAACCGGCATCCTAGTCGGGCCCGTGTCGGGCCACAAGAGCCGCAGATGGAGGGAGCATTCATGGCAACAAGGGCAGTTGCTGCCGCACTCGCGCTCGCCGCGATGCCGGGAGCCGCCGCGGCGTCGCCGCCGGTCGTCGCGACCGATATCGCGCCCGTCCAGTCGATCGTCGCCCGGGTCATGGCGGGGGTCGGGGCGCCGGGCCTCGTGGTTCCGCCCGGCGCCTCGCCGCACGGCTACGCGCTTCGCCCCTCCGAGGCAGAGCTCCTGCAGGAGGCCGGGCTTGTGGTCTGGGTCGGGCCGGCGCTCGACCCCTGGCTCGCGGGGCCGATCGACACGCTGGCCGCCGAAGCCGCCCGCGTCACGCTCCAGGACGCGCCCGGCATCCGCCTCCTGCCGATTCGCAGCGGCGGCCCCTTCGAGCCGCACGAGCACGACCACGGCCAGGATCACGGGCAGGCCGGCGAAGCCGCGGACCACGATCACGATCACGATCATGGCACCGAGGCCGCGGACGCCGACCACGACCACGACCACGAACACGAACACGGCGGCCCCGACGGCCATCTCTGGCTCGACCCCGGGAATGCCGTCGCCGCCGCCCGTGCTGTCGCCGCCGCCCTCGCCCCGCTCGACCCGGAGAACGCCGCCGCCTATGCCGCCAATGCCGAGGCCTTCGCGACCGAGATGGCGGAGCTCTCGAGTGAGATCGAGGATCGTCTCGCCCCGGTCCGCGGGCAGCGTTTCATCGTCTTCCACGACGCCTACCAGTATTTCGAGGACCGGTTCGACATGCCCGCGGCCGGCAGCGTCTCGCTCCAGGAGGGCGTGGCCCCCGGCGCCGCCCGCGTCGCCGAGATCCACGACCGGGTGCGCGACGCGCAGATCTCCTGCGCCTTCACCGAGCCCCAGTTCGAGCCGAAGCTGCTCGGCACCGTCATCGAGGGTGCCGGCGTGCGCACCGACGTGCTCGACCCGATCGGCGCGGCGCTGCCGCCGGGGCCGGACCTCTACCCGGCACTGATGCTCGGCCTCGCCGACAGCCTCGCGGAATGCCTCGGCGGCTGATGCCGGACCGGTGAAGCCGCCCCCCTGCCCCTCGCCCGCAATTTGCGCTAGCCTCGTCGCGAGCGAGCAAACGGACCACGTCGAGCCTTGGGCTTCCGCCTGACCCCTGCGATTCTCGCGGCCCTGCTGGCGCAAGCGCCGGCGGCCGTCGAGGCACACCCCCACATCTTCATCGACGGCGGTGTGGGTTTCGTCTTCGACAAGCAGGGCCGCCTCGCCACGCTCGAGGTGACCTGGATCTACGACGCGATGACCTCGCTCCTTATGCTCGACGATCTCGGCATCGACGGCGCAGCCCCGCTGGGCTCCCGCGACCGGGAGCGGCTCGCCGCCTATCAGACCACCTGGGAGGCCGGCTTCGACGGCGACAGCTTCCTCTGGGACGGCGACCGCCCCATCGCCCTCTCGGGTCCGCTCGAGCCCGCCGCCGAGATCAGGGACGGGCTGGTCGTCATCACCTTCGGCCGCACGGTCGAGACGCCCTTCCGCCCCGGCCCCGAGACCGTGGCCGAGATCTACGACCCGACCTATTTCACCGCCTATGCGGTGACCGAGACCCCGCGGCTCGAAGGCCGGGCGGACGGCTGCCACGCCGAGGTCGTGCCCTTCCGCCCGACCGCCTCGCTCCGGCCGCTGCTCGACCGGCTCGGCGCCGTCCCGATCGACGAGACCCCGGACGAGGCGCTGGGACGGCTCTTCGCCGACAAGGTGCGCCTGACATGCGACTGACCGCGGCGCTCCTGCTCGCGGCGGCGGTGGCGGCGGCGCTCGCTCTGTGGCTGAGCGGCGGCCACCACCTGCTCTTCTGGTGGGCGACGCGCTGGCAGCATGCGCTCCAGGACGCGCTCGCCCTCCGCATCCAGGACATCCGCGCCGGCCGCTCCGCCGCCTTCTGGTCGCTGCTCGGCCTCTGCGCCGGCTACGGCTTCCTGCATGCGGTCGGGCCGGGGCACGGCAAGCTCCTGATCTCCGGCGCCGCCATCGGCTCCCGCGCCACGGCCTTCCGGATGGGGCTCGTCGCCGTCGTCGGCAGCCTCGCCCAGGCGGCGGTGGCGATCATCCTCGTCTATGGCGCCCTGGCGCTCCTCGAACTCACCGCCCGCAGCACGGCCGAAGCCGCCGACCGCTGGATCACCCCGGTCGGCAATCTCGCGGTGGCGCTGGTCGGCGCCCTGCTGCTGGCACGCGGACTGCGCGCCCTCCGGCCGGCCCGCGCCGACCGGGCAGCGGCGGCCCACCGCCATGAGGCGCATCATTGCGGCCACCACCACGGGCCGACCGCGGCCGAGGCCGCCGCCGCCGACAGCCCCGGCACGATGCTGGCGCTCGTCGCGGCGATGGCGATACGCCCCTGCACCGGCGCGCTCTTCGTGCTGCTGCTCGCCTGGCGGATGGGCCTCGCCGGCGCCGGTGCCGCCGCGGTCGTGGCCATGGGCCTCGGCACCGCCGCCTTCACCGTGATCGTGGCGACCCTCGCTGTCGCCGGCCGGGACGCGGCCTTCCTCGCCGCCGGCGAAGGCCGCGCCGCCCGCCTGCTCGGGCCCGGGCTCCAGATCGCCGTCGGCGGCCTCGTGCTCGGCATCGGCGGCACGCTGGCGCTGGCGGCGTTGCCGCTGTGACGACCGGCGAAGCTTGAGCGCCGACCCGTCGATGCATTCGTGTCGCACCCTCGCCGCAGGGGAACTGCATTCGGCAACGCCACCCCTTCCGGCCGCGCTCTGGCCGCGCCCGATGCCACCGTCCCGCCCGGCGGGCACCGCCGGGAAGGCCCGCCCAGGCCGGGCCCTGCCCTCATCTCGTGGCGGCTCGAAGGAGACGAACGTCTGGGCTCCAGATGCGATAGCCCTGACCCCGACGCCGCCCGCCTTGACACTCCCGCGGCCGGCACCATTGATCAGCCGCGACCACCCGCAGCGGAGCGCGCCCATGCCCTGGACCTTCCTCGTCGTCGCCGGCCTCTTCGAGATCGGCTGGGCGATCGGCCTGAAATATACCGACGGCTTCACCCGCCCGCTGCCGACGCTCCTGACAATCGCCTCGATGATCGTCAGCATCTCCCTGCTCGGGCTCGCGCTGCGCCACCTGCCGGTGGGCACCGCCTATGCGGTCTGGACCGGCATCGGCGCGGTCGGGACCGCCGGACTCGGCATCCTGCTCCTGGGCGAACCCGCCACGCTCGCGCGCATCCTCTGCATCGGGCTGATCCTCGCGGGCATCTTCGGCCTGAAGCTCGCCAGCTGACCCCCCGATTTGCGGTTTCCCGTTCGGCGGCTTTGCTCTAATCACGGGGCGCAAGGGCGCGGAGCGCGCGCCGCCAAAGGGGAACCACCGCAATGTCTGTCATCATCGACGTGGTCGGACGGGAGATTCTCGACAGCCGGGGCAATCCGACGGTCGAGGTCGACGTCCTGCTCGAGGACGGCGCCAGCGGCCGTGCCGCCGTGCCCTCCGGCGCCTCCACCGGCGCGCATGAGGCGGTGGAGCTGCGCGACGGCGACAAGGGCCGATACGGCGGCAAGGGCGTGCGCCGGGCTGTCGAGGCGGTGAACGGCCAGATCTGCGACGCGCTCACCGGCATCGCCGCCTCCGAACAGGTGATGATCGACCGGATCCTGATCGAGCTCGACGGCACCGCGAACAAGGCGCGCCTGGGCGCCAACGCCATCCTCGGCGCCAGCCTCGCCGCCGCCAAGGCCGCCGCGGCGAGCCAGGGAACCCCGCTCTACCGCTACGTGGGCGGGGCCGCCGCCCGGGTGCTGCCGGTGCCGATGATGAACATCATCAACGGCGGCGCCCATGCCGACAACCCGATCGACATCCAGGAATTCATGATCATGCCGGTCGGGGCGGAGACGCTCGCCGACGCGGTGCGCATCGGCTCGGAAGTCTTCCATGCGCTGAAGGGCGCGCTCGCCAAGGCCGGCCACAATACCGCCGTCGGCGACGAGGGCGGCTTCGCGCCCAATCTCTCCTCCACCCGCGAGGCGCTCGACTTCATCGTCAAGAGCGCCGAGACCGCGGGCTACCGCCCGGGCGAGGACATCTATCTCGCGCTCGACTGCGCCGCGACGGAATATTTCGCCGACAGCGTCTACGACATGAAGGGCGAGGGCAAGAGGCGCAGCCCGGCCGAGAACGCCGAGTACCTCGCCGAACTCGTCGACGCCTATCCCATCATCTCCATCGAGGACGGCATGTCCGAGGACGACTGGGAGGGCTGGAAGCTCCTGACCGAGCGCCTGGGCGGGCGCTGTCAGCTCGTCGGCGACGATCTCTTCGTCACCAATACCGAGCGCCTCTCCCGCGGCATCGCCGAGGGCATCGCCAATTCGATCCTCGTCAAGGTGAACCAGATCGGCAGCCTGACCGAGACGCTGGCCGCCGTCGACATGGCCCAGCGCGCCGGCATGACCGCGGTCATGTCGCACCGCTCGGGCGAAACCGAGGATTCGACGATCGCCGACCTCGCCGTCGCCACCAATTGCGGCCAGATCAAGACCGGCTCGCTGTCGCGCTCGGACCGGCTGGCGAAATACAACCAGCTCATCCGTCTCGAGGAGGATCTCGGCGACAGCGCCATCTACGCCGGCCGCTCGATCCTGCGGCGCTGAGCCGGGAGCCGCTGCCGCGATGGCAGAGGCGCAGACCGCCGGCCTCTATCTGGTCACCCCGGCGCAGCCGAGCCTCGGGGAGCTTCCCGATGCGCTCGGCGCCGCGCTCGACGCGGTGCCGGTCGCCTGCGTCCGCCTCGCCCTCGCCCGGACCACCGAGGAGGATCTGATGCGCGCGGCCGACACGCTGCGTCCGGTCTGCCACGCCCGGGACGTGCCGCTGGTCCTGACCGACCATTTCCGCCTCGTCACGCGCCTTGGCCTCGACGGGGTGCATCTCGGCGACGGCGCGCGCCAGATCCGCGCCGCGCGCAAGGAGCTCGGCGCCGACGCCATAATCGGCGCCCATGCCCGCGCCTCCCGTCACGACGGCATGACCGCCGCCGAGATCGGCGCCGATTACGTCGCCTTCGGCCCGCTGACGCAATCGAGCCTCGGGGACGGCACCCTTGCGCCGCTCGAGCTCTTCGCCTGGTGGTCGGAGATGATCGAGGTGCCGGTGGTCGCCGAGGGCGGCCTCACCCCCGATCTCGCCGCCGATCTCGCCGGCATCGCGGATTTCATCGCGCTCGGCGACGAGATCTGGAATGCCCCCGAGGGCCCGGTGGCCGCGCTCCGGTCCTATGCCGAACGTCTCGGCTGACGGCCCCGCTCACCCGCGCAGCCGCTCGAGTTCTCCCCGAACCGCCCGCCCCGCCGCCTCGGCCAGGTCCTTGCGGCCGGCCGCGCGCGCCACCTCGAGCGGCGCGTGGAAGATCAGCTCCACCGATCCCCCCGCGGAGCGCGCCAGCACGTCGCGCAGATGCGTCGCGAAATCCATCTCGCCCCACCAGGCGTAGAACTCCCGCGGCAGATGCGGCGCCGGCCGGTAGTGGATCGTCACCGGCTGCACCGCCACCCGACCGCCCAGCTCGGGGGCGAAGAAGACCCCGAAGAGCGAGGATTTGAACGGCAGCACCCGCTGCCCGTCGCTGCTCGTGCCTTCGGGGAAGAGCGCCATGTGATCGCCGCGCGCCAGCCGCGCGCGCAGCTCCGCCTCCTGCAGCTTGGCCGCCGCCGGCCGCCGGTCGATGAACATCGTGCCGATCGCCCGCCCGATCAGCCCGATTCCGGGCCAGGCGCGCACCTCGGCCTTGGAGACCAGGAAGGGTGCGGCCGCGCGCTGCAGCGCCACGATGTCGATCCAGCTCGAATGATTGGCCACGAAGGCGCCTGCGCCGGAGATCGGCTCCCCGCGCTGGCGATAGGCGAGCCCCAGCGCCGGCAGCGCCAGCGCCGCCCAGACCTGCACCACGCGCGGGCCCATCCGCGTCACCCGCCGCCCCGCGATCCGCGCGAGGCCGCGATCGATGCCCCAAAGCAGCAGATAGAGCGCGAAGAGCACCACGATCACCAGCCCGGACCAGGCGCCGCGCAGCACCAGCCGCAGCCGGTCGCCTGCCCGGAGCGGATCCAGCACCGGAGCCGCCGCGCCGTTCCACCCCGCCCTCACCCTTCCCGGCCCCGCGCGTAATACTGGCGATAGCGCTCGGTCATGCGCCCGGTGTCCATGACCACGCAGACGTCGATGGTGTTGAAGCCGTGGTCCACCCAGGCACCCTCGCCGACGCGGCCGCCGGCGCGCAGATAGGCCTTGATCAGCGCCGGCAGCAGCCGGAGCGCGCGCGCCGGATCGACCGCCGCGCGCGGCAGCCGGTCCATCGCGAGGAAATGCGCCGGCCGCGCCCGCACCCGCAGCTCCGGCGGCGCCAGGTGGAAATGATGCAGGAAGGCCAGCGTCTCGGCCACGGGGCCGGGATCGGTCCCGGGCAGGCTCGCCACCCCGAAGAGGATCTCGATGCCCCGATCGAGCACGTATTCCGCAAGCCCGTTCCAGAGCAGATACATCGCCGGCCCGCCGCGATGCTCCGGCGCGACGCAGGACCGCCCGAGTTCCACCGAACGCCGCCCGGAGGCGAGGATCGGCGCAAGATCGTATTCCGCCGCCCCGTAGAACCCCGGCCCCTCCGCCGCCGCCGCGTCGCGCATCAGCCGGTAGACCCCGACGACCCGGTCCAGCGGATCGGCGATGTCGCCAGCCTCGTCGAGCAGGATGAGATGGTCGAAGAACGGGTCGAAGTCATCCCATTCCCGCCGCGCCGCCCGCTGCTCCGCCGTGGCCGCCGCCCCCATCTCCTCGACGAAGACCCGGTAGCGCAGCCGCTGCGCGCCCGCGCGCTCGGCCTCCGTCCCGGCGAGCTTGACCCGGTAGCGACTGAGGTCGATCTGCATCGCGGCTCCCCGGGGCCGCAAGACGCTGCCCCCTCCGGCGCCTCGCATGTCCAGCGCCGCCACCGCCGGCGAACGCGCGCGCGCTGAGGCCATCTTTACCGTCCTTTAACGGATCGGTGCGATTCGTTAACGTGTGTTTCCTGTCGCCCGGTGTCCGGAGTCAGGAGGATCCGGGAGCCGTCGATGACCACCTTGCCCGCATTCTCGAAATTGACCGTGATCCGTGCCGCGATCACCGATTGCACCTGGCCGAGGCCCCAGTCGGGCCGTTCGGGATGCCGCACGAAGCTTCCGGGCTCGAGGAATTCGTTCATCTTGGTCCCTTCCGCGGACCCGCGCCGATGAGCGCGCCCGATCTCAGCGCCCTGGTCAGCGCCCGGCTCTGCCATGACCTGATAAGCCCGATGGGGGCGATCCGCAACGGCATGGAGCTTCTGCAGATGGCGCCGGGCGAGGCGCAATCGCCGGAACATGCGCTGATCGCCGACAGCCTCGAGACCGCGCTGGCCAAGCTGCGCTACTTCCGCCTCGCCTTCGGACCCGCCGATCCCCAGGCCCGCCAGGCCTTCGGCGAGGCGGTCCAGGTCACCGACGCGATGTTCACCGGCCGCTTCACCGTCAGCTGGGAGACCCGCGGCATCGACATGGCCCGCCCGCGCGCCCGGGTGATCTATCTCGTGATCCTCTGCATCGAGAAGAGCCTGCCCATGGGCGGGAACCTGCATGTCGGGGTGACCACCGAGACCGTTCACTTCAGCGTCGAGGGCCGTCGCACCGCGCCTCCCGAGGCGCTCTGGCGGCATGTGACCGAGGGTGCTCCGGTCGCGGATCTGCGCCCCGACGCGGTACAGTTCGCGCTGCTGCGCGAGGCCCTGAGCGCCACCGGACGCCGGATCGCGGTCCAATTCACCGAGACCGGCGCCACCCTGAACCTGACCGAGGTCAGCCCGGCACCGGCCTGAGCCCCGCGCGGAACCGCCGCATGTTCGCGCGATAGCCCGCCGCGGCGCGCGCGAGCCCGGCGACCTCCGCCTCGCTCAGGTCGCGCACCACCTTCGCCGGACGGCCCACCGCCAGCACGTGATCCGGGATCGCCTTGCCCTCGGTGACCAGCGCCCCCGCGCCCACCAGCGTGCCGCGCCCGATCACCGCGCCGTTCAGCACCGTCGCGCCCATGCCGATCAGGCTGCCGTCGCCGATGGTGCAGCCGTGCAGCATCGCCATGTGGCCGACGGTGCAATCCGCGCCGATGGTCAGCGGAAAGCCCATGTCGGTGTGGCAGATCACACCGTCCTGCAGGTTCGACCCCGGGCCGAGGACGATCGGCTCGTTGTCGCCGCGCAGCACCGCGTTGAACCAGACCGAGGCGCCGTCGCGCAGGATCACCCGCCCGATCAGCCGCGCCCCCGGCGCGACCCAGACATCGCCGCCGTCGGGCAGCTCCGGCACCACGCCGTCCAACTCGTAGAAAGTCATTTCAGCCGCTCCTCGAACTCCCGGTTGAGTTGCGTGACCAGCGCCATCAGATCCGGCTGCCGGTCCCGGCGCAGGCGCTCGGCCTCGATGATCGCCCGCAGCTGAAGCTCGCATTCCGGCAGCCGCGCATTCACCAGCACATAGTCGTATTCCGCCCAGTGGCTGATCTCGTCGCGGGATTTCGCCATGCGGCCCGCCACCACCTCGGCGCTGTCCTGGCCGCGCGCGCGCAGCCGGCTCTCCAGCTCCGCGATCGAGGGCGGCAGGATGAAGATCGACACCACCGCATCGCGCAGCGCGGAATTGCGGATCTGCTGGCCGCCCTGCCAGTCCACGTCGAAGAGCACGTCCTGCCCGGCCACGATCGCCGCCTCCACCGGCGCGCGGGGGGTGCCGTAGAGATTGCCGAAGACCTCGGCGTGCTCCAGCATCTCGCCTGCTGCAACCATCGCCTCGAACTCGCGGCGACTCTTGAAGAAATAGTCCCGGCCCTCCTGCTCGCCCGGCCGCGGCGGGCGCGTGGTGGCCGAGACCGAGAAGCGCACGTCGGGATCGATCTCGAGCAGCCGGCGCGACAGCGTCGACTTGCCCGCCCCCGAGGGCGAGGAGAGGATGATCAGGAGGCCGCGCCGCCCCGGAGTCACGGCCGCCCTTCCCTATTCCACATTCTGCACCTGCTCGCGCATCTGGTCGATCACCACCTTCATCTCCAGCCCGATCGCCGTCAGGTCGCCCGCCTGGGCCTTGGAACAGAGCGTGTTCGCCTCGCGATTGAATTCCTGGGTCAGGAAATCGAACTTGCGCCCCACCGGCCCGGTCTCGGCGAGCAGCTGCCGCGCCGCGGCCACATGCCCCTCGAGCCGGTCGAGCTCTTCGGTCAGGTCGGCCTTGACCGCGATGAGCGCCAGCTCCTGCGCCAGCCGCGCCTCCTCGACCGGCGCCCCCGCCCCCAGCAGCGCCTCCACGCGGCTGCGCAAAAGCTCCCCTGCCCGCGCCGCCCGCGCCTCCGCGGTGGCGCGCGCACGAGCCGCGAGATCCGCGACCCGGTCGATCTGGCCGGCGAGGGCAGCGGCCAGCGCCGCGCCCTCGGCCTGGCGTGCCGCGCGCAGGCCCTCGATCAGCGGCGCGATCCCCGCCGCCACCGCCTCGAGCGCCGCCGCGTTGCCCGCGCCGCCGCCCTGGTCGGTCTCGAGCACGCCGCGCAGCCCCAGCAGGTCGCCCGCGGTCATCGGCGCGAGCTCGAGCCCCGCGTCCCTGGCCGCCGTGCCCGCCGCCTGCGCCGCCGCGACCGCCGCGGCCAGCGCCGCCGGATTCAGCCGCTGCGCCGAATCGCCCTGGCCCCGCGTCATGCGCAGCCCCACGGTGAGCGAGCCGCGTGCGAAGGCCTTGCCGAAGGCCGCACGCAGCGGCGCCTCCAGCGATTCCATCCCCTCGGGCAACCGAATGCGCAGGTCGAGGCCGCGCCCGTTGACGCTGCGCACCTCCCAGACCCAGCTCACTCCCCCGGATTCGCCCGCCCGGTCGGCGAAACCCGTCATCGACATCAAGACCATTCCCGCGTCCCGTCCGCGCAGCGGTGCAGACCCGCCGCTCTTTTCGCCAGTTTTGCCGCAAATTAATGAATTCGTCGCAAAACGCGCGACTTTGCGAAAGCGTTGGACTAGCGTATGAAGAAGTTGTTTACCAACGCGCCCGCCGCCGCAGGTGCCGAGGTAAACCGTGACGTTTGCTGCGGTCAAGTTTCGATATGAACGATCTGATGCTCTCCTCGCTGAAGTCCTACTGGGAACGCCTGCGCGCCGGCCGGATCGCGCCCTACCGGGCCGAGATCGATCCACGCCAGTTCGAATCGGCGCTGGAGAACATGTTCATCATCGAGCGACTGGCGCCCGAGAACATGCGCATCCGCCTCGCCGGCATGAAGATCTGCGAAATGATGGGCATGGAGGTGCGCGGCATGCAGCCCGGCTATCTCATCGACGAGGCCGACCGCGCGCGCTTCGACCGGCTGCTGACCGTGGTGATGGGCGAGCCCGCCGTGGTGGAGTTGCAGCTCGAGGCGCATGGCCCCGGCGGCGGCTACCGCGCCAGCATGCTGCTGATGCCGCTGCGCAGCGACTTCGGCGACATCAATCGCGTGCTCGGCTGCACCTCCGGCGACGGCGAGCTCTTCGCGGCCCCGCTCGCCTTCTCGATTCGCGACGTCGCCGTCACCCCGATCGAACCGAGCCAGAGCGGCGAGTCCAAGCAGCTCCTGCCCGGCTTTGCCGAGGACCAGGCCGATTTCGCCCCGGCTACCCCCGCGCCGCCCAAGCTGCGCGCCATCGAGGGCAACCCCAACGCCCCGACGACCCCCCGCGACACCACCCGCAAGTTCCGCGTCATCGACGGCAAATAGCGCCGAAGCCCGCGACGCCGGGGACGAGAGGCCACCAACGCCTTTCCATACGGACCGGCGGGAACAACCCCCCCCTTCCCCCCCCCGCATACCCTCCAGCCCCACGCGGGCGGCGAAGTCTCGATGCGCGAGCCGCGCATCCCCCCCCTCGGCCCGGG
>NZ_DAIUBO010000035.1:0-22807 GCF_036846665.1 Amaricoccus sp.
AAGCCGCGGGGAATCAGCTACGTCGAGACCCATGCCGGCCGGGCCCTCTACGATCTCGCCGCGCCCGAGGCCCTGAAGCCCGGCGAGGCCGCGGCGGGCGTCGGCCGCCTCGCCCCCGCCCCCGCCACGCCCTTCGGCCGCGCCGTCCTCCGCAGCCGCGACCTGCACGGCCCCGTCGCCTATCCGGGCTCTCCCCTCGTCGCCGGGAACCTCCTGCGCGACCAGGACCGCATGGTGCTCTTCGAGCTGCACCCGGCGGAACATGGCGCACTGACGGGAAATTTCGCGGGATCCGGCGCGGCGATCCATCGCCGCGACGGCTTCGAGGGCGCGCTCGCCCTCGCCCCCTTCCGGCCGCGCAAGGGCCTCGTCCTGATCGACCCCTCCTACGAGCTCAAATCCGATTACGCGGCTGCGGCGAGATTCGTCACCGCCCTGATCCGCAAATGGCCCGAGGCGACGGTCCTGCTCTGGTACCCGATCCTGCCCGCCATGCGGCACGAGACCCTGAAGTCCCACCTCGCCCCCCTGCCCGTGCTGGTCGACGAGGCGACCTTCCGCGCCCCGCCCACGCGCGGCATGACCGGCTCCGGCCTGATCCTCGTCAACGCCCCCCACCATTCGGAGACGCTCTTCGACCGCGTCCACGCCCAGACCGCCGCCGTGCTGCGCCCGGACCGCTCCGCCATGCGGCAGACGCGCCGCAGGACGTGAAGCCCGGCTGCCGAAGGACATTTAGCCATGTTCATCGGCCAGGCGCTCGCCGCCGGCGCCATCCCGGAACGAGCCCGCGAGGAAACCGCGATCTCGACAGGGCGGCCCTTACCGGGCAGGAAGAAGGGACGCGCGAGTCATCCAGGCATCAAGGGGCCGATCCCCGAGGACATCCATGAAACCGCTCCCACGCGACCGCCTTTCCCACGAGGGCCCGCAGGTCGCCCGGCTCTGCCTCGGCGCCATGATGTTCGGCGACCAGGCCGACGCCACCGAGGCATTCCGCATCCTCGACACATACCGGGCGGCGGGCGGCGACTTCATCGACACCGCCGACGTCTATGCCCAGGGCGGCTCCGAGACCATCCTCGGGACATGGCTCGAGCGCCACCGCGCGGAGGTGGTTATCGCCACCAAGGTCGGCAATCCGATGCGGGACCAGCCGGGCTCGGGCGGCATCTCGCGCCAATGGATCCTCGCCGCGCTCGAGGGATCCCTCAACCGCCTGCGCACCGAGTTCATCGACCTCTACTATCTCCATGCCGACGACAACGCGACGCCGCTCGAGGAGACGATCGGCACTTTGGGCGAGCTGATCGCCTCGGGGCGGATCCGCGGCTGGGGATTCTCGAACTTCCGCGCCTGGAAGATCGCCGAGATGATCCGCCTCGCCGACGGCCTCGGCGTCGCCCGGCCCATCGCCGCCCAGCCCTATTACCACCTGCTCAACCGGGTGGCGGAGGCGGAATACCTGCCCGCCTGCCGGCATTTCGGCATCGGCGCCGTCACCTATTCGCCGCTCGCCCGAGGCGTGCTCACCGGCAAGTACCGCGGCGAGACCGTCCCGGAGGGCTCGCGCGCCGCGCGCGGCGACGCCCGGCTGCTCGAGACCGAATTCCGCCCGGAGACCATCGCCGCCGCGAACGCCTTTGCGGAACAGGCCGAAGCGAGCGGCCGCGAGCCGATCGCCCTCGCAATCCGCTGGGTGCTGGCCAATTCCGCCGTCGCCAGCGTGCTGATCGGCCCGAAATCCGTGGCGCAGATGACCAGCTACCTGCGGGCGTTCGAGATCGACTACGGCGCCGACGACGAGGCCGCGCTCGACCGCTTCTGCGCCCCGGGGCATACGCCGGCCCCCGCCTATTCGGATCCGCGCTACCCCTACCGCGGCCGCATCGCCCGCCTCGACGCGGGGCCGGACTGATTTCCGGCACCCCGGTGGTCCAGGCGCTGAAACCGGCCGATCGGAACCCGCCCCGGCGGGAGGCACCGCCCCCTTGCCAGAGGCAGTCGTGACATGACGCCGCCGCGCGCCCGCCCCGAGGATTGGTACCGCATCCGGCGGGTCGGCGACGGCGTGAACATGATCGACGAACCCTGGATCGAGGAATTCTACCGCTGCAACATCTGGCATGTGCGCGGCCGCGACCGCGACATGCTGGTCGACAGCGGCATGGGCGTGGTCTCGCTGCGCGAATGGGTGCCGCTGGTCAGCGAGCGCGGCCTCGAGGCGGTGGCGAGCCACACGCATTTCGACCATATCGGCAGCCACCACGAATTCCCCTCGCGCCTCGTCCATGCCGCCGAGGCCGGGCTGCTCGCCCATCCGACCCGCGCCGATACCCTCGCCGATCCCTATGCGACCGATGCGATCTTCACCCGGCTGCCGCCCGCCCCCTATCGCTCGACCCGCTATGCGGTGAAGGCCGCGCCCGCGACGCGCCTGCTCGCGGACGGCGATATCATCGATCTCGGCGACCGGCATTTCGAGGTGATCCACACTCCCGGCCATTCCCCGGGCGGCATCGCGCTCTGGGAAGCCGCGAGCGGCATCCTCTTCTCCGGCGACATCCTCTACGACGGCCCGCTGGTCGAGGACACCTATCACGCCGATGCCGCCGACTACCTGCGCAGCATGGAGCGCCTGCTGCGCCTGCCGGTGCGCGTCGTGCACGGCGGCCATTTCCCGAGCTTCGACGGCTCGCGCCACCGCGCGCTGATCACCGCCTGGCTCGAGGGCAAGGCCCGCGCCGGGGCGCCGTGACCCCCGTCAATTTCCCGGCGACGCGACCCGCCCCCAGGTCTGGACGACAGTATAGGAGGTGAAGACCGTCTCCACCTCGGCGAGATGCCGGCGGCATTCGGCGAGCTGGCGGTCGAACATCGCCTCAGGGATCAGCCCGCGGGCGATCACCGCGCCGCGCAGGGATTCGATCGTCGCCGGCAGATAATCCTGCCAGGGATCGCCGGAGCGCACCCCGACCAGCACCGGCCGGTATTCGACCTCACGCAGCCCGCCCGAGCGCAGCAGCCGGAAGATCCGCTGGGCCGTGGGATCCTCGCCCGTCTGGGGAAAACAGCTGGCCAAGGCGTCACGTAGGGCCTTCCAGGCCGGATGCGGCGGATAGCAGTTGAGTGTCAGGAAATCGGCCTCCTGAAAGGCGACGACCCCGCCCGGCCGCGCCAGCCGCAGCGCCTCGGCCACCAGGCGCTCCGGCTGGCCGGCGGTCGAGGCCAGGAAGCGCACATGCACCAGGTCGAAGTCCGCATCGGGCAGGCCGGTGGCATAGGCGTCCCCGGCGAGGAAGTTGGTATTGGCCGCCGCCTCGGCGCGGGCGATCTCGACGAAGGCCTCGTCGAAATCCAGCCCGGTCACGCGCCCCTCCGGCCCGACCCGTCGGCTCAGCTCCCGGGTGATCCCGCGCGGACCGCAGCCCAGATCGAGGCAGGCCCAGCCCTTCCCGACGCCGATGCAGTCCAGCATCTCCCCGGTCTCGGCGGCGAGAACCTCACCCTGCAGGTGCAGCCGCTCGACCTCGCCGAGGCGCCGCTCGATCGTGTAATCCCCGGTGCGTCTTGGCGTCCCGCCCATCTTGACCGGCCCGAAAGAACACGCAGATCCTACACCGAGTCCGGCGCTTTTTCCATTGCCACCGGCACCTGCCCCGGGGCGATCGCATTGGCCGACACGACCGCGTCCACCGAAGTTTGGGGCGCGCCCGACGTCACCATCCCGCCCGGCGGGCACCGCCGGGCAGCCCCCGCCCCGCCCTCTCACTCCGAGCGGAAGCCCACCCGCTTGTGCGAGCCGTCGCAATAGGGCTTGTTCGCCGAATGCCCGCAGCGGCAGAAGAAGGCCTTCTCGATGCGGTTGACCGCCCGGCCGGTCCCCGAGGCCACCTCCAGGCGGCCGGTGATCTTCAGCGGCCCGTTGGGCTGCGGCTCCACCAGCACCGGCCCGGTCAGGTCCGGAATGCCCAGCGCCATCTCCCGCGCCGCCGGCTCCCCCGTGGCGACGAAGCCCACCGCCACATGGGAATTGTCGCAGAAGGGCTTCGATTTCGACATCCCGCAGCGGCAGAGCGTGGCGCGATACATCCTGCCCTGCCCCGCGATCTCGAGATCGGCATGGATCGCCAGCGGCCCGTTCTCGCGCACCTGCATCTGGTTCGCCGCCGGCGGCCCCTCGGGCGTACCGCCGTCCCTGCGCTCCACCGTGATCGCACCGGACGGGCAGGCCAGCGCGACGCGCATCACCGCCTCGGCCTCCACGCTGTCGGGATCGATCCAGGAGCCCTTCACATTGGCCCGGAACGCGGTCGGCGCCCCCATCACGCAGCGCCGCGAATGAATGCACCGGCTCCCGTCGAACCGGACCGTCACCGCCTTGCCTTCCACCACGTCGATCGCCATTCCGCACCTCCAGCCAGCTTCCTAGAGAATAGAACGCCCGCGCGCGCGATCAGCCCTTGAAGACGACCCGCCCGGCATCGGCCCCGCCGGTCGGCGCCAGGAAGGCGAAGCCGTTCGGCCCCAGCCGCAGCACGCCGCCCTCGATCCGCGCGTCCTGGACCGGCGCACCCACGATCGGCTCCAGCTCGCGCAGCTTCACCGCGACCCCCGAGGCCGAGAGGTTGAAGACGCAGGCGATCATCCCGTCCGGCCCGGTGCGCCGGAACGCCAGCACCGGCTCGGCGGTCT
This sequence comes from Amaricoccus sp., assembly GCF_036846665.1. Classification (NCBI taxonomy): domain Bacteria; kingdom Pseudomonadati; phylum Pseudomonadota; class Alphaproteobacteria; order Rhodobacterales; family Paracoccaceae; genus Amaricoccus; species Amaricoccus sp. The sequence goes on from NZ_DAIUBO010000035.1 coordinate 4,696, forward strand.
TGAAGAAGCGCACGCTCCCCATGCCGAGCGCCGGCTGGCTGCGTCGCCAGGCCAGCATCGCGCGGTAGAAGGCGAGCACCGACCCCGCGTCGCGCTCCTCGCCCGCGACGTTGCGCGCCGCCTGCGGCGCCTTGATCGGCAGCCAGGGCGTTCCCCGCGTGAAGCCCGCGTTCCTGGCCTTGGTCCAGGGCATGGGCGTCCGGCAGCCGTCCCGCCCCTTGTATTCCGGCCAGAAGCGGATCCCCGGCGGATCGGTCAGCTCGTCGAAGTCGAGCTCTGATTCCGGCAGCCCCAGCTCCTCGCCCTGATAGAGGCAGGCCGATCCCGGAAAGCTCAGGAGCATCGCCACCGCCTGCCGCGCCAGCGCATCCTCCGCCGCCGCGTGCTTCGCCCAGCGCGTCACGTGCCGCTCCACGTCGTGGTTGGAGAAGCTCCAGCAGGGCCAGCCGTCCGGCGCCGCCTTGAAGTACTTCGCGATGCGCGAGCGGAAATGCCGCGCGCTGAACTCCGGGCCAAGCATGTCGAAGGAATAGGCCATGTGCAGCCGCCCGGCGCCGCGGGTGTATTCCGCCATGATCTCGATCGCCCGCTGCGGCGTCTCGCCCACCTCGCCGATCAGCACCCTTTCGTCGTATCGGTCCATCAGCGCCCGCATCCGCCCGAGGAAGGCGAGGTTGTCGGGGCGGTTCTTCTGATAGCGGTGGTCCTGCATCTCGTAGGGATTGACCGAAGGATGCGGATCGTCGCGCGACGCCGGCGGGTTCGGGCGCAGCTTGCGGTCGTGGAAATAGTAGTTGACCGTGTCGAGCCGGAACCCGTCCACGCCGCGCTCCAGCCAGAAGCGCATGATCTCCAGCATCGCCTCCTGGACCTCGGGATTGTGGAAATTGAGGTCGGGCTGCGCGGTCAGGAAGTTGTGCAGGTAATACTGCCGGCGCCGGCTGTCCCATTCCCAGGCCGGCCCGCCGAAGACCGAGACCCAGTTGTTGGGCGGCATCCCGTCGGGACCGGGATCGGCCCAGACATACCAGTCAGCGCGCGGATTGTCCCGGTTCGCCCGGCTCTCCACGAACCAGGGATGCTGGTCCGAGCTGTGGCTCAGGACCATGTCGATGATCACCTTGAGCCCCAGCTCATGGGCACGGGCGAGCAGCGCGTCGAAATCGGCGAGCCCGCCGAAGAGCGGATCGATGTCGCAATAGTCCGAGACGTCGTAGCCCATGTCGGCCATGGGCGAGCGGAAGATCGGCGAGAGCCAGACCGCATCGGCCCCGAGCTTCGCCACGTGGTCGAGCCGCGCGATGATGCCCGGCAGATCGCCGATCCCGTCGCCGTCCGTGTCCTGGAACGACCGCGGGTAGATCTGGTAGATCACGCAACCCCGCCACCAATCATCCATGGCTCGCCTCCATGTCCCAGCCCCGGCCACCGCTCTAAGCGATTTGAGCACTCGGATAGCGCATCGGCCCGCCGCATGGAAGCGCCCTCCGGGCCAGAGTTTGCGCGAGAAGGCCCTTCCCCGGCAGGCAATTCCCAGATACTGTAGGTTGAGGGGCAGGAGCACACCATATGGGCCATGTCATCACTTTTGCCCAGCAGAAGGGCGGCGCCGGAAAGACCACTACACTGGCGAACCTCGCCGCCGCCTGGGCCGCCGCCGGAAGACGGGTGGCGCTGATCGACCTCGATCCGCAGAAATCGCTGACCCGCTGGGCCGGCCTGCGCGAGGATCCGGCGATGGATCTGATCGACTCGCGCGACTACCGCGCCGGGCCCGACATCCGCGCCGCGTCGCGCAGCCATGACCGCGTGCTGGTCGATTGCCCCGGCGCCGCCTCCACGCTGCTCGACAGCACCATCCGCGAGAGCGGCCTCGTCATCGTGCCCTGCCAGCCCTCGGTGATGGACGCCTGGGCGAGCGCGCGGGTGATCGAGGCCGCGGCGCGGCTCGGAACCCCGGTCCGCATCCTGCTCAACCGCGTGCCCCCGCGCCTCGGCGGGCTCGAGGAGGTGCTCGACGCCCTCGGTCCCGCCCGGGACCGCATCCTCGCGCCGAGCCTCGGCAACCGCGTCGCCTTCAGCCAGGCCATGATCACCGGCCGAACCGCGCCCGAGATCGCCCGCCGCTCCACCGCCGCCACCGAGATCGCCGCCCTGCTGGCGGAAATCGACGGCATCCTCGCGGCGGCCTGACCCGGCCCCCGGGGCGAGCACATTCGGAACTCGCCGTTCCCGGCACGACGGTCCCGCCACAAGACGAGGGCAGCGCCCGACCCGGGCGGAAGCGAAGCGCTCGCCTGGGGCGGGGCGGGCGCTGCCCGTGCTGGCGCAAGGGCGGGATGGTGACGCTAGGCGCGCCCGAGACTCCGCCGAACCCGATCGCGCGGACCAATACGACCTCCCCGACCCGGCACCTCGGAGCCCTTGACAGCCGGGCGCGCATCCCGGATGCAGGGGTGTGCTTCGCATCTGCACAAATGGCTCACGAGGGGGAACAGGATGCAGAAGGTCTACGGATCCGCCACTGCAGCGCTCGACGGTCTGCTCTTCGACGGAATGACCATCGCCGCCGGCGGGTTCGGCCTCTGCGGCATTCCCGAGAACCTGATCCTCGCCATCCGCGAGTCCGGCGTGAAGGATCTGACCGTCGCCTCGAACAATTGCGGCGTCGACGATTTCGGCCTCGGCATCCTGCTGCGGAGCCGGCAGATCCGGAAGATGATCTCCTCCTATGTCGGCGAGAACGCCGAATTCATGCGCCAGTACCTCTCGGGCGAGCTCGAGCTCGAATTCAACCCGCAGGGCACGCTGGCCGAGCGCATGCGCGCCGGCGGCTGCGGCATACCAGGCTTCTACACCCGGACCGGCGTCGGCACCGTCATCGCCGAGAACAAGGAACACAAGGATTTCGACGGCGAGACCTATATCCTCGAGCGGGCCATCGTCACCGATCTTGCCATCGTCAAGGGCTGGAAGGCCGACGACACCGGCAACCTCGTCTTCCGCAAGACCGCGCGCAACTTTAACCCGCCCGCAGCGATGTGCGGCCGGGTCTGCGTCGCCGAGGTCGAGGAGATCGTGCCGCGCGGATCGCTCGACCCCGACCACATCCACCTGCCCGGCATCTACGTGCATCGCCTGATCGAGGATCACCACGAGAAACGCATCGAGCAGCGCACCGTGCGCAGCGCCTGACGGAGGATCGTTCCATGCCCTGGACCCGTGGAGAAATGGCCGCCCGCGCCGCGCAGGAGCTCGAGGACGGCATGTATGTCAATCTCGGGATCGGCATTCCCACCCTGGTGGCGAATTTCATCCCCGACGGCATCGACGTGACGCTGCAATCCGAGAACGGCATGCTCGGCATCGGCCCCTTCCCGACCGAGGACGAGGTCGATCCCGACCTGATAAACGCCGGCAAGCAGACCGTGACCGAGCTCTCGCGCACCGCCTATTTCGACAGCGCCACCTCCTTCGGCATGATCCGGGGCGGCAAGATCGCCATGGCGATCCTCGGCGCGATGGAGGTTTCCGAAGCGGGCGACCTGGCGAACTGGATGATCCCCGGCAAGCTCGTCAAGGGCATGGGCGGGGCGATGGATCTCGTGGCCGGCGTCAAGCGTGTCGTCGTCATCATGGACCACACCTCCAAGCACGGCGAGAGCAAGCTGCTCAAGGAATGCACCCTGCCGCTCACCGGCAAGGCGGTGGTCGATCGCATCATCACCAATCTTGGTGTCTTCGACGTGGTCTCCGGCGGGCTGAAGGTCACTGAACTCGCCGACGGCGTCACCTTCGACGAGGTACGCGCCGCCACCGAGGCCACGCTCGTCGACTGATATGCTCTCCGCGTGACCGCTTCGGACGGGGCCCGTCCCCATGGCGGCGGCGCGACCTCGCGGCCAAGCCTCGGGCAAGCAAAAAGGCCGCACCCCGCGCAGCCCGCAGAGCGTTCCCCCGGAACGGATAGGCGAGGCGCCTGCGGCGCGTCGCCCGGTCCGGTCGCCCGGAGGCGCACGCCGCAGGGATAGGGGGGTGCAGCCGTCCGGCCGGTCGAGGATCGGGACGCCTCGGCCCTGGACGGCGTGCGAAGTGCGCCTGCCCCCGGCAGGGCCCACGCAGCCCGATCGCCGCGGGTCGATCGGGCTGGGTATCTCACCCCCGGGGCGGGATGATGATCGACGGCGAGGGCCGCTGGAGCAACCTCCGCGCCGGATGCCAGGCACGGGCAACCATCCGCCACCCCGGCGCGGACCCTTCCCGGCGGGCTGGTCTCCCGGCATGCATCGCGTTAACATTCCCGCAGCAAAGCAAACGGACGCAAGGGAAACTCCCGGCCATGGCCGAGCCGCACGACCCGTCCCCGACCGGCGGCGCCGCCCCGACGGTTGCGGAGCTGTTCGACCCCGCCGCCTTCGCCGTCCGGCTGGCCGAGGCACGCCAGCGGCGCAGCCGGGTGCTCGCCGAACGCAACGGGCCGGCCCTGCCGCCCCAGGCCGTCGAGGCACCCCCTTCGCCGAGGCCCCTGCGCCGCTTCCATCGCGGCTTCGCGCTCGGCCTTGCCCTCGGCCTCGTCGCCGCCTCCCTCCCCGCCGCATCCCTGCTCCGGCTCGCAGCCGCACCGGCGCCGGCCCCGGTCGCGGGCGTCGCGGTCCGGACACCCTTCCAGCCCGGATCGAGCGCGGCACCCGCCCTGCCGGCCGCGCAGCTCGCACTGGCCGCCCCCGCCGCGCCCGCGCAATTCCTCGGCTCCGCGCTGACCCTGGCCCGGCTCGACGCCGCCAGCCGCCCGCAGCCGCGCCCCGAAGGTCTGCGCCCCGCGGGCAGCGTGACGCGCATGAGCACGCGCAACCGGCCGGCGGCGCCCTCCCTGCCCGGCCTCGTCACCGCAATCCTCACCGGCCTCGCAACAGCCCCCGCGGAGATCCGCCCTGAACGCCTTTTCGACGGCCCGCCGCTCGGCTCCATCGATATCCGAAGGATCTCCGGTAAATTGCTGGAAACATCGCGGAAATCCACCAGGAAGGCCGCCGGTTCCGGCAAGCACCGCTCGGGACCGAAGGCCAAGAAGTCCAAGGCATCCAAGGCCCGGAAATCCTCCCGCAAGCGCTGATTCGCCGACGCGCCCGCAGGGCGCCGGCAAGATTCCGCCTATCGAAAAAGTCCTCGCTCGCTGTGGCCGAATTGCGCTACTCTGCGAGGCAATAAAGGCCGCAAAGGCCAGAGCAGACAAGGCGCAAGACGAAACGGCGGCGCCGGGGCAGAGGCATGGCACAACAGGCATCGGGCCCGAATTCCGGGTTCCATTCGGGCATAGATCTCGATCCGGTCGATTGGGAGCGGCGCGTCGCCGAAGCGCGCGCGCGACGGGAACTCGCGCTGGCCCGGCGGGCACGCGCCGCCGGGGAACGGCCGGGCGACCCCGGCGCGCCGCGGGCCGGCAAGGAACCGCGCGGCGCTCTCTGGTCCTCCCTGCCGGCCCCGCGCGCGGCGATCCGCGCCACCGCCCATGCCGCCCGCCTTCCCTCCGCCGCGGGGGCCATGTCGGCGGCCTCGGGCGCCTTCTCGGCCGCCTCGGGCGTGCTGGAACTGGCGATGCCGCGCCGCCGCACCCGGCTCGCGGCCCTCCTCGGCTCCAGCATCGCGCTCGGCGTGATCGCGGCCGCGGCGCTGCTCTTAGGGGGCCGCGACCCCGCGCCCCTGCCCCTCCCGGCCGAGACCGCGGCGATCCCGCCCGCCGCCGAGGCCGCCGATCCCTCCCCCGGCCCCGAGACCGCCGCCATCGCGACGCCCGCCCGCTCCCGCCCGGAGGCGGTGGTGGAGCCGGTGCGCCTGTCGCTTCCGGAGGCCGAGCCCGCCACGGCCCCGGCCCCGGTCGTGACCGCCGAGCCGGCCCAGACCCCGGCAGCGGCGGCGCCCGGCGCCATGACCGCCATGGAAGACGCCCGCATCTTTCTCCACGTGCCCGCGGGCGCGCCCTCCGCCACCACCGAGGCGGTCCTCGCCGCGCTCTCCGACCAGGGCCTGCCGGTCGCCGGGCTCGTCCCGGTGCGGCTCGAGGTCGGCCGCAGCAACCTGCGCTACTATCACGCGGAGGACGCGGCCGTCGCCGGGGAGATCGCCGCGGCGCTCGGGGTGACGCCGGTCGGCGCCATCGAGGCGCGCGACTTCGCCGAAACCGCGAACCGGCCGGCACCGGGCACCGTCGAGATCTGGCTCGCCGGCGATGCCAAGCCCGGACCGGCCCCGACCCTGCCGCTGGCCCCCGAAACCGCCGAGGCGCCCGTCGCCCGCCCCCTGCCCCGGGACGACGCGGGCATCGATCCGCAGGTCATCCGCAACCTCGTGGAAGCCGCACGCGCCGGGCCCGGCTGACCGGCCGGGCGCCGCCCTCATTCTGCTGCAAGTATCAGCGACCCTCGTCGCCGCCCCTCATCCCGGACGCACCAGGGATCCCCCACCCTGCGGCCCGCGCCCCCGGCCCTCGGGAATGCCCTGCGGACCGTGCCGGGCGCGGCCTTTTCCCGGCCCTGGGCTCGGGTCCCGCGGCGCCCCCGCCTCCCCTTGACGGCTCGCGGAAATCCGCCGCATACCGCGCGCCATGACCGACATCGCGCGCATCCGCAACTTCTCCATCGTCGCCCATATCGACCACGGGAAATCCACCCTGGCCGACCGGCTGATCCAGGCCACGGGCACCGTCTCGGACCGCGAGATGAAGGAGCAGCTGCTCGATTCCATGGACATCGAGCGCGAGCGCGGCATCACCATCAAGGCCCAGACCGTCCGCCTCGAATACCGCGCGAAGGACGGCGAGAGCTACGTCCTCAACCTCATCGACACGCCGGGCCATGTCGATTTCGCTTACGAGGTCTCGCGCTCCATGCGCGCCGTCGAGGGCTCGCTCCTCGTGGTCGACGCCTCCCAGGGCGTCGAGGCCCAGACGCTCGCCAATGTCTACCAGGCCATCGACGCCGGCCACGAGATCGTGCCCGTGCTCAACAAGATCGACCTGCCCGCCGCCGAGCCCGAACGCGTCATCGAGCAGATCGAGGACGTGATCGGCATCGAGGCCCAGGACGCGATCCGCATCTCCGCCAAGACCGGCATCGGCATCGGCGACGTGCTCGAAGCCATCGTCACCCGCCTGCCGGCGCCCAAGGGCGACCGCACCGCGCCGCTCAGGGCCATGCTGGTCGATTCATGGTACGACCCCTACCTCGGCGTCGTCGTGCTGATCCGCGTCTACGACGGCATCCTCCGGAAGGGCGACCGCATCCGCATGATGCAAACGGGCGCGCTCTACCCGGTCGAGCGCATCGGCACCTTCCGCCCCGGAATGCTGCCCGCCGACGAGCTCGGCCCCGGCGAGATCGGCTTCCTGACCGCCTCGATCAAGCAGGTGCGCGACACCCGGGTCGGCGACACCATCACCACCGAGCGCAAGGGCTGCGAGACGACGCTGCCCGGCTTCCAGCCGTCGATCCCGGTGGTCTTCTGCGGCCTCTTCCCGGTCGACGCCAACGACTTCCCCGCCCTGCGCGACGCCATCGAGAAGCTCCAGCTCAACGACGCCTCCTTCTCCTCCGAGATGGAGACCTCGGCCGCGCTCGGCTTCGGCTTCCGCTGCGGCTTTCTCGGCCTCCTGCACCTGGAGGTGATCCGCGACCGGCTCGAGCGCGAATACGACCTCGACCTCATCACCACCGCGCCGTCGGTCATCTACCGCGTCTTCAGGACCGACGGCACCATGGTCGAGCTCCACAACCCCGCCGACATGCCCGACCCGGTCAGGATCGACCACATCGAGGAGCCGCGCATCAAGGCGACGATCCTCGTGCCCGACGAATTTCTCGGCGACGTGCTCAAGCTCTGCCAGGACCGCCGCGGCGTCCAGCTCGACCTCACCTACGCCGGCTCCCGCGCCATGGTGGTCTACGACCTGCCGCTCAACGAGGTCGTCTTCGACTTCTACGACCGGCTGAAATCCGTCACCAAGGGCTACGCCTCCTTCGACTACCACCTCACCGGCTACCAGGAGGACGACCTCGTCAAGATGCAGATCCTCGTCAACGACGAGCCGGTCGACGCCCTCTCCACCATGGTCCACCGCGCCCGCGCCGACGCCCGCGGCCGCGCCATGGTCGAGAAGCTCAAGGAGCTGATCCCCCAGCACCTCTTCAAGATCCCGATCCAGGCCGCGATCGGCGGCCGCATCATCGCCCGCGAGACGATCTCGGCCTTGCGCAAGGACGTCACCGCCAAATGCTACGGCGGCGACATCACGCGGAAACGCAAGCTCCTGGAGAAGCAGAAGGCCGGCAAGAAGAAGATGCGCCAGTTCGGCCGCGTCGAGATCCCGCAGGAGGCCTTCATCAACGCGCTGAAGATGGATGGCTAGACAATTTGATGGCCCCTGAGTTCTAGAAATCTTACTCCGACGGCACGCGCGTATTCGCGAGAATACTCAGCAAATCCACGCCCGAGAATGATAGTATCAGGGCGACAACAATCAGCAGCACTGTATACAAGGCTGCTCCAACCACGGACTGCCAGACGGCGGGCCAGAATCTACCCCGCAAAGCTGCGCGAAGAACTCGCGGCTCCTGCTCATCGAGAATGGTCTGCGCGAATTCAGCGATCACCTGCGCGGCATTTTGCTTCGCGCCGTCGACTCTGGACTCCGTCCACGTAGAGACATATGCTAGTAATTCAGCCTCCGTAGGGGATCTCTGTTCTCTTTCCTTGAAGTCGATTACCCACTCACGTTTTGCGGTCTTGTAGATTCCATAAGCAATGATGCCAACAATCTCCGATTGGTCATCCTGAGCTGCATCAACGAATTTCTCAAATACTGCATTGTAGCTTGACATTTATGTCATTCACAGCAACGCTATTTCCTCGGACTGCCGCTCGGCATAGCCTTCTCCACCACTGATGCCTATGACTTCCGCGCTCCTTTCACGGAGCCGACGATTCCAGTCTTTGCATCGCGGCCAATCTGCCCGACTATGATCCTGCCGAGTTTTCGGTCCGCTTGGTTCAGCGCACGAGAGTAAATGCGCTCATTGACAACAGTGATACTCTCCCCACCTCGTACATTTATCTCGTTGACAGAGCCGTAACGGCCGCTCGAAGCGCTTCTGCCAACAGCATAGTACTTTCCCGGCTTCTTTTCCAATGGCCACCCCGTCAGCCTCAAGTGGGTTATGGTCAAACTCGCCCGCACCCCGTGCGGCAATGACAGAGAATATGGTGTGCCAGAGAGAATTGAAAGCCTGATGAATGTGCCCGTCGGTTAGCTCCGGACGAGCACATTGGTTCATTTCTTCTTAGGAGCCTTGGTGTCACCGTAGCCCGGCTTGGGCATGCGCTCAACCGTGGTGGTGTTCGGCCTCTTCTTGGCTTCCGCTACGGGAAGGAACTCTCCAGTCTTCGAGTCCCGGCCAATCGGGAATGTCTTCGACTTCGACATTCATCACTCCATATGGTGTCTACTCTTTCCTGTAGCACAGGATAGCTGAATATCCACAGCCGGATAGGTGAAATATCGCCGATCGCGAAATTGTGATTTGGCTCACTCGACAGCGAGCAATGCGTGCGCGCGCACCCCCTCAGCCAGTGCGCTCAAATACCCCCCGACGCGCCCGGCTGCACGACCAGGTTCACCACTTCGCGCGCCGCACCTTATGGAGAGCCCGCTCTTCCCCAAGTAGAGCGCTATGGGCACCCACGCGAATTCCGCCACGCTACTCGCATCAACCCCCCGCCGTTAACCCGCCCTTAACCACCGTCGGCGCCCTCTGGAGCACATCGCGACGAGGCCGCCATGCGCCGCCTGCTCCTCTGCCTCCTCCTCGCCGCCGCCCCTGCGGGGGCCGATCCGCCCGGGATCGCGGCGCGGTTCCGCATCGCCGGCGAGGCGCAGCTGCGCGGCGAGGTTGAGGGACGCGCGGGGCCGGTCTTCGGCGGGGTCTCCGGCGGCACGCTGGCCGATCCGGCGCGGGCGGGCGAGCTCGCGCTCTTTCTCGGGCTGCGCCCGGAGCTGCCCGAAGGCCATGCGGAGCTGCGCCTCGCCCAGCCGCTCGACGCCGCGCCGGCGCTGACGGTCAGCTTCGACCGCCCGCTCGGCCGCCGCGCCAGCCTCGCCACCCGGCTCGCCGTGGCGCCCGAGGCGGCCGCGGGCAGTTCGCGCGCCTCGCTCGACCTGACCGAGGCCTCGCGCCTCGCGGTCGAGCTCGGCGGCGCGCTCCGGGCGGACGGCGCCGAGGCCGCCTCCCTGCGCCTCGAGGCCTCGCACCGCCTCGCCCCCGGGGATGCGCTCGACCTCTCGCTGACCGAGGCCAGCGGCGCCCCGCCCCGCGCCGCGCTCGCGCTCAACCTCCGCTTCTGACCGGCGCGCCGAACGGCCGACTCTGGCCGCAGCACGCGAACGCAATGGCCGTGGGTAGCGGGGTTTCACCGCTGGTGGGTGATCCGCGCGCGCCTGACAGGTTGGGCGCGCTTGTCGCGCCTGTCGTCTGGCGGAAGCACGCCTTTGGCGTGACGGCAGGCAGCCGCGCGCGGATCCGTCCTTGCCAAATCCACGAAGAGAAGGGGGAGGCGCCACCGGGGAACCGGCGCCGGGGCGGGGCAATCAGTCGCCGCCGGCGTCCATCGCGGCGAGGCCGAGGCGCAGCGCCTTGCGCATCACCGTGGGCATCGCCGGGCCGGCCTCGGCGGCGGGGCGGAAGTCGCCGGGAGCGGCGGCGACGCGGGCGCCGGCGAGGGCCAGCCGCAGGTGGAAATGGGTGAAGGTGTGGCGGACCTCGACGCCGAGGTCGCGCCAGTCGGCGGCCAGCGGCGGAACGCCTTCAGGCGCGCCTTCGCCCCAGGGGCCGGAGGGCAGCGCGAGCATGCCGCCGAGCAGGCCGGAAGCGGGCCGGGTCTCGACGAGGACGGCGCCGTCGCGGCGGAGCGCGAGCCAGACGAAGCCGCGGCGGACGGGCTTCGCGGCCTTCTCGGCCTTGCGGGGCAGGGTTTCGGCGATGCCCGCGCGACGGGCGGCGCAATCGGCGCGCCACGGACAGAGGCCGCAGACCGGGGCGCGCGGCGTGCAGATCGTCGCCCCGAGATCCATGACCGCCTGGGCATAGTCGCCGCTGCGCGCCATGGGGGTGAGCCGCGCGGCGAGGCCGGTGAGCTGCGGCTTGGCTTCGGGCAGCGGCGTCTCGACCGCGTGGAGGCGGGCCATGACCCGCTCGACATTGCCGTCGACGACGGTGGCGGGACGGTCGAAGGCGATGGCGGCGATGGCAGCGGCGGTATAGGCGCCGATGCCGGGCAAGCCGCGCAGCCCCTCTTCGCTGTCTGGGAAGCGCCCGGCATGGTCGCGCGCCACCGCCCGGGCACAGGCGATCAGGTTGCGGGCGCGGGCGTAATAGCCCAGGCCCGCCCAGGCGGCCATGATGTCGGCCTCGGGTGCCGCGGCCAGCGCCTCGACCCGCGGCCAGCGCGCGAGGAAGGCGGCATAGCGGCCGCGCACGGCGGCGACGGTGGTCTGCTGCAGCATCACCTCGGAGAGCCAGACGCGATAGGGATCGGGGCGCTCGCCACCCGCCCGCGCCGCCGGGCCGACCCGCCAGGGCAGGTCGCGGGCGTGGCGATCGTACCAGGCGAGCAGCACCGCCGCGAGCCGGGTCTCGCGCGCTCCCTCGACCTCCATCGCTTTCTCCCTGACAATCGCGCCGCGTGCGGATATGCCTCGTTCCCGAGGCTCCGGAGACAGTTCATGGCCGACGATCCGCGCAAGGGCAAGCAGGGGGCCGCCCGGGGGCGGCGCGGCCGCGGCTTCACCCGCGCGGGTGGGCTGATCGCGCCGCAGATGCGGACCGTCGCGGCGCGGCGGGGCTTCCTGCAGGCGCGGCTCCAGGCGCTCTGGCCCGAGATCGCCGGGGCGGAGATCGCGCGGCTCTGCCGCCCGGCGAAGCTGGTGAGCGCGCGCGGGCCGGCCGGGGGGCTGCTGACGCTCGAGGTGGCGCCCGCGCTCGGGCCGCAGGTTCAGATGATGCTGCCGCAGCTGCGCGAGCGCATTGAGGCGGTGCTCGGCCCGGGCAGCGTCGGGCGCATCCAGCTCGTCCCCGCCCGGCAGGGATTCGCCGAGCCGCCCGCGGCCTTCGTGCCGGCCGAGGCCGGCGCCCCGCCCGCCGATCTCGGCGCCGTCGCGGAGACCCTTTCAAGCATCGGTGATGACGATCTGCGAAGAGCCTTGGAGACATTGGCGCGAAATGTGATAACCCGCAGGGCGAAGTCCCAGTAATCGGAACGCTGATCCATGACCCCTGCCCTGTCCCGCCGCACCGCCCTTGCCCTCTCGCTGGCCGCGCTCGCCCTGCCCCGCGCCGGATGGGCCCAGGCCCGCGAGATCGTCGAGATGACCATGGGCTCGCCCGACGCGCCGGTGACGCTCGTCGAATACGCGATGTTCACCTGCCCGCATTGCAAGGCCTTCCAGGAGGAGGTCTTTCCGCAGATCAAGGAGAACTTCATCGACACCGGCAAGGTGCGACTGGTCTACCGCGAGGTCTATTTCAACCGGCCGAGCCTCTGGGCGGCGATGATCGCGCGCTGCGCGCCGGCGGACCGCTATTTCGGCATCGTGGACCTGCTCTTCGAGCGGCAGGCGGAATGGTCGGGGGCCTTCGACAGCGAGCCGATGATGAAGGAGCTCTATTCGATCGGCCGCCAGGCCGGGCTGACCGACGAGGAGATGCAGGCCTGCGTCACCGACCGGGCGTTCGCCGAGGCGTTGGTAGCGGAATTCCAGAAGAACGCCGCCGCCGACGGCATCGACGCGACGCCGACCTTCCTGATCAACGGGACCAAGGTCAGCAACATGAACTACGCCGATTTCGAGGCCAAGCTCAACGAAGCGCTCGGCGAGTGACCGCGCGGCGCCGGCGGGCGCGCCGTCCATGGGCGCGCCGGCGTTTGGTGCGGTTCCTGGCGAGAACGGCCTAGGGCGGCATCTGCGCCGGACGCTGGCGCTCGCCTGGCCGATGATGCTAGCCCGGGTGGGCATCGTCACGATGCACACCATGGACGTGATCGTGCTCGGGCGCGCCGGCGCCGGGCCGCTTTCGGACTACGTGCTCGGCCAGGCGATCCAGGACAGCCTCATCGCCATGGTCTTCGGCCTGATGATGGGCGTGCCGGTGCTGGTGGCCCGGGAGACCGGGGCGGGCAACGACCTCGCCGCCGCGGCCATCTGGCGGCGCGGGCTGGTCTTCGCCGGCGCGACGGGGCTCGCGATCACCGCGGTGCTGCAGCTCGCGCCTTCGCTGTTCCTCCTAACCGGGCAGGATGCGGCGATCGCCGCGCGGGCGGGCGCGGTGGCTCGCGTGCTGGCCTTCTCCATGCCTTTCGTGGCGATCTTCTACGTCAGCGCCGCGTTCCTCGAAGCCCTTCAGCGGCCGATGGTCGGGCTGGTGGCGATCCTCCTGGGCAACGTCCTGAACCTCGGTTTGAACGTGGTGCTCGTCTTCGGCGCGGGCCCGCTGCCGGCGCTCGGCGCGCGGGGCTGCGCGCTGGCGACGGTCATCACCTTCGCGCTGCTGGCGCTCCTCCTCCTGCTCTACCTGCGCTTCCTGCTGCCGGAGCGGCGGCGCTACGGCATCGGGCTCGGCGCGGCCGGCCGGACGCCGCCCGTGGCGGAGCAGACGCGCATCGGCCTCGCCTCGGGCGGCTCCTATCTCTTCGAGGCCTCGGCCTTCACGGTGATGACGATCCTGGTGGGCTGGCTCGGGACGCTGGCCCTGGCGGCGCATGGGGTGCTCTTCCAGTTCCTCGCGCTGATCTTCATGATCGCCGCCGGACTGGCGGGCGCGACGCAGGTCAGGGTCGGCAATGCCTGGGGGCGTGGCGACCCGGCGGGCGTGGCGATGGCCGGCTGGGTCGGGCTGGGGCTCGCGAGCCTCTTCACCGGTGCTGCGGCGCTGGCGGTGGCGCTGGCGCCGGGCTTCTTCCTCGGCATCTTCACCTCGGACCCGGCGGTGGTCGCGGGCGCGGCGCCGGTCTTGGTCTGGGTGCTGCTCGCGACGCTCTTCGACGGCGGGCAGGCGGTGATGAACCACGCCTGCCGCGGCCGTGGCGACACCTGGGTGCCCACGACCCTGCATTTCGGCAGCTACTGGCTGGTGATGGTGCCCGGGGCGTGGCTGCTGGCCTTTCCCGCGGGCCAGGGGCTGGCGGGGATCTACCAGGGGATCCTGGTCGCGAGCGTGGTCTCGATCCTGGTGCTCTCGCTGCGCTTCCGTCGCCTCAGCCGGAGGGCGCCGTGAACCCCGCACGAACGTCCAGAGACGGTGTTGGGATCGTGGCCCTGCGGACCCGTGTCATATCCGGTCGAGCCTTTCGGAAAGCACGGGCGGATTTCCGATGCCCCGGCGGTCGGCCTAGGCGCGCCGGAGCGCGGTGACCTCGATCTCGACCCGCATCTCGGGGCGGATCAGCGCGGTGACCACGGTGGTATTGGCCGGGCGGACCTCGCCGAAACAGGCGCGCAGCGCCGGGGCGATCGCCGCGTGGTCGGCGGGATCCACGAGATAGACCACGCTGCGCACCACGTCCTCGAAGGAAAAGCCCGCCTCGCGCAGCGCCCTACCGATGGTGGCGAGCGCCGCCTCGGCCTGGGCCGCGGCTCCCTCGGGCATCTTCATGGCGGCGTAGTCGTAGCCGGTGGTGCCCGAGACGAAGCACCACTCGCCCTGCACCACCGCCCGGCTGTAGGCGAAGTCGCGCTCGAATTCCGATCCGGTGGTGATCCGCCGCCGCATGGCTCCATCCCTCCCGCCCTGCCCTATTCGGCGAGGAATTCCCCGATCAGCGTGTCGACCACGTGGCGCAGCGCGCCGGCATCGTCCTCGCCGGCCTCGCGCGCGGCGGCATAGGCGCGGCGCTGGCGATGGGCGGAGGTGCCGTCGGCGAGGATCCGGCGCAGGCCCGCGAGTTCCTCGGCGCAGCCGAGCGCCGCGGCGTCGCCGGCGACGAACTCGATCAGCTCCTCGATCAGATCCGCGAAGGGCACCATCTTGCGCTGGCCGTGGTCGATCAGCTTGCCCTCGGCACCGTAGCGCTGCGCCCGCCAGCGGTTCTCGCGGATCAGCGTGGCGGGATAGATGCGCCAGCGCTGGTTCTGGGCGCGCAGCCGGTGCAGGAACGCGAGCAGAGACTGGTAGAGGGCGGCGAGTGCCGCCACGTCCGGAAGCCGCGGGCAGACGTCGGTGACCCGCTGCTCGAGCGTGGGGAAGCGCGCCGAGGGCCGCACGTCCCACCAGAGCTTGGTGCCGTCCTCGATGCAGCCGGCGGTGACCAGGTGATCCACCAGCCGGCGGAACTCCGAGAAGCTGTCGAGCCGGTCCGGCAGACCGGTGCGCGGCAGGGCGTCGAAGACCGTCAGGCGGTAGCTGGCGAGCTGGGTGTCCGAGCCCTCCCAGTAGGGCGAGGAACAGGAGAGCGCGAGCATGTGCGGCAGGAAGTAGGAGACCTGGTTCATCATGTCGATGCGCACGTCGTCGTCCTCGATCCCGGCATGGATGTGCATGCCGCAGATCAGCATCCGCCAGGCGGCCGCGCCCATGTCGTTCCAGAGCCCGTCGTAGCGTTCCTTGCGCGTGTGGCTCTGGCGCCGCCAGGTGGCGAAGGGATGGGTCGAGGCGGCGATGACCGCATAGCCGTATTCGCCCGCCGCCGCCGCCACCGCCGCGCGCAGGGCGCGCAATTCCCCCACCGCCTCGGCGACGCCGGGATGGGGCCGCGTGCCGACCTCGACCTGGCATTGCAGGAATTCAGTGGTCACCTGGTCGCCGACCGCGTCGCGGCAGTCCTCGAGGAAGCCGGCCTCGGGCTCGGCGACGAGGTCGCGGGTCTCGCGGTCGACGATGAGGTATTCCTCCTCGATTCCGAGGGTCAGCGACGATCGCTCCAAGCCTTCCTCCCCTGCCGGCGGGGGACGATAGTGATACGCTTCCTCCCAGGCGGTCAATCGCCGCGCTTGCGGGTTGCGGGGCGATGGCATGTGGAGCTCATCCTTTCATCTTCGTCCGCCCCATACCAGCGGCCCTCCTCGGCGGCTCTTGTCCCTCCCGCGTCCGGGTGTCCCCAGCCCGGTCGACCCGTGGCGGTGCGGGGCGCGGCCATCTACCTGTCCCGGGGCCCGGCCCCGAGGCCAAGGTGTCGGTCAGGCGAAAGGCCCATCAGTATAGCAGCAAGACGAGGGGAGCGCCCGACCCGAGCGGGGCGGATACTGCCCCGCGGCGGCCGCCTGGCGGAACGGTGACGCCGGGCCCGGCGGAGGGGATCGCAAGGCCAGATTCCGTTCTCCTGTTGCGGCTTGCGCTCGCCGCCGGCGGCCCTAGGCTCCAGGGACTCTGGCCGAGCAAAAAAGAGACCACCGATGCGCAACCGATGGATCCTGGTCGGAAGCCTGGCGCTGGGGCTCCTGGTGCTGGCGGGCTATGCGATGCGGCCGGCGGATGATCCGGCGGTCGCGCGCGGCGAGCATGCCTACCGCATCTGCGCTGCCTGCCACATCATCGACAGCGAGGCCGAGCCGCATTCCGCGCCCTCGCTCGCCGGGGTCGCGGGGCGGCCGGCGGCCTCGGGCGGCTTCGCCTATTCCGAGGCGCTGCGGGCGGCAGCCGCGGCCGGGCTCGTCTGGAACGACGCGGCGCTCGACGCCTTCATCGCCGATCCCGACGGCTTCCTGCCCGGCACCAGCATGGGCTTCGCGGGGCTCGCCGATCCGGCGGCGCGACGGGACGTGATCGCCTTCCTCCACGCCCGGCTCGGCGCGGACTGAGCCCCGCCGCTCAGCCCCCCGCGACGGGCACCGGCACGCGCACCTCGCCGTAGCGCACCACCGGGACGCCGCCGCTGGCTCCGTAGCCGCCGCCGTACCAGCCGAAGCCGACCCCGACGCCGCCGGCATTGCCGGTGCCGACCGAGACGCCCACCGCCGGCCAGCCGCCGAGCCCGTTCGACCAGACCTGGGTCGGGGCGGCCACCACAGAGCCGGAGGCGGCGCCGGCGGTGCAGGTGACGGTGATGTCCGGCGAATCCGCGCCGTAGCTCGGCATCAGGAGCCGCGTCGGGGCGGTGAAGCTCGCGGAGAAATAGGGCGAGACCGCCTCGCAGGCCGCACCCTGGAGCTCGCCCACGCCCCCGGCCGGCACCGCGCGCACGATCAGCTGGGTCTCGCCCCGCGCTACCGGCGCCGCCGCGCCGGGGATCGGGCTGGCCGAAACCGTGGTCAGGCCGGGCGGCGCGGCCGTCGAGGCGCAGCCGGCCAGCGCCAGCGCCGCCAGAATTCTCGTTTCGTTCCGAATCATCGCGTTAATCCCCCGCTAACCATGGCGGGGCAGACTTGCCCAAACCGAAAGGCAATTATGACCCCGCACCCGTTGGTCGCCGCCACCTTGCTCGCCGCCCTGCTCGCCGCCCCGGCGCTGCATGCAGAGGAGCCCTTCGCGCGGCCCGCGCCGGCCGCCCTGCGCGAGACCGCCACGCCCTGGCGGGCGGTGGTGGTTTCGCGCCTGCATGTCGCGACCGGCCCGCGCGCGCTCTTCGCCGAGGCCGATGCCGGGCGGCTAGCGGTGCAGGTCAGCCGCGGCCGTCGACCCGGCGCGCCGGAGATCCCGCCCGGGACCGGTCTCCTGCGCGTGCTCCAGGATGCCTGCGCGCCCCTGCCGCTGCAACGGGCGGAGGCCGATCCGGTTCCGCGCGCCCGGGTGGTTTCGCTCAAATTCTGACGGCGCGCGCTCAGCGCAGCGCCACCGCGAGATCGGGATAGACCAGCGGGCCGGTCTTCTCGTAGCCCCACCACCAGCCGCCACCCCAGCCGGCGCGGCGCACTCCGCTCGGCCGACCATCCTCGGGCCAGCCATAGGCGGGCATGACCACCGCCTGCCCCGCCAGCTCGCCGTTGGTGCAATTGCCGACGACCTGCGGCGCGCGCGGCCGACGGTTTTCTTCTCGGTGCCGCGGCTGTGGGTCAAGTTCCAGCAGGGCGTGCACGCGAAGATGGCGCCGCAAAAGCTCGAGCGCATGCTCGGGCTGCCGATCATCGGCGCCCTGG
>NZ_DAIUBO010000036.1:0-22620 GCF_036846665.1 Amaricoccus sp.
GGGGGGGCGGGGATTCCGTGATCTATCCCCACCCCGCCTGCGGCACCTCGCGCAACGTGCTCGCGGCGATCCGCGAGGCGGGCATCGAGCCGCGGGTGGTGAAATATCTCGAGACGCCGCCGAGCCGGGCGGAGCTCGAGGCGCTGATCGCCGCCATGGGGATCCCGGTGCGCGATCTGCTGCGCCGGCAGGGCACGCCCTTCGCGGAGCTCGGCCTCGACGATCCCGCCCTGACCGATGCCGCGCTGATCGACGCGATGATGGCGCATCCGATCCTGATCAACCGCCCGATCGTGGTCTCGCCGAGGGGCGTGAAGCTCTGCCGCCCCTCGCAGGCGGTGGCGGATCTGCTGCCGTGACGCAGGCGGTGGCGGCGGGCGCCGGCATCGGCGGTTTCGAGCGCCTGCTCTCGCTCTGGGTCGCGCTGGCGATCGGCGCCGGGCTGGCCTTGGGCAATCTCGCCCCCGGCGCCTTCGGCCTGCTGGCCGGGCTGGAGCTCGCCTCGGTCAACCTGGTGGTGGCGGTGCTGATCTGGGCGATGGTCTATCCGATGATGGTGGCGGTGGATTTCGCCAGCCTCGCCCATATCGGCGACCGGCCGAAGGGGCTGGTCCTGACGCTCGTGGTGAACTGGCTGGTGAAGCCCTTCACCATGGCCGCACTCGCGGTGCTCTTCTTCGAGCATGTCTTCGCGGCCTGGATCGCGCCGGCCGAGGCGCAGCAATATATCGCCGGGCTGATCCTGCTCGGGGCGGCGCCCTGCACCGCCATGGTCTTCGTCTGGTCGCAGCTCACCCGCGGCGATCCCGCCTATACGCTGGTGCAGGTCTCGGTGAACGACGTGATCATGGTCTTCGCCTTCGCCCCCATCGTCGCGCTGCTCCTGGGGGTGACCGACATCGCCGTGCCCTGGGAGACGCTGATCCTATCGGTCGCGCTCTATATCGTGATCCCGCTGGCCGCGGGCATGGCGACGCGGCGGGCGCTGGGGAGCGCGGCGGCGGTCGCTGCCTTCACCGAGCGGGTGAAGCCGCTCTCGATGATCGGGCTGCTGGCGACCGTGGTCCTGCTCTTCGGCTTCCAGGGGCAGGTCATCTTCCGCCAGCCGCTCGTCATCGCGATGATCGCGGTGCCGCTCCTGCTCCAGTCCTACGGCATCTTCGCGCTGACCTATGCCGCCGCGCTGGCCTGGCGCCTGCCCTTCGCGGTCGCGGCGCCCTGCGCGCTGATCGGCACCTCGAACTTCTTCGAGCTGGCGGTGGCGGTGGCGATCAGCCTCTTCGGGCTCAACTCGGGCGCGGCGCTGGCGACCGTGGTCGGCGTGCTGGTCGAGGTGCCGGTGATGCTCTCGCTGGTGGCCTTCGCGAACCGGACGCGGAGGCGCTTTCCCACGTGATGCCGGGGCCCTTTCGGCCGGGCGATACGGTCTCCGAGCCGGGGCTTCGGGAGAAGGCCGCGCACCGCGCGGCCCGATCGCCACGGGTCGATCGGGCTCGGCACACCCGGCCGTGGACGCCACGGGAATCCTTGGCGAGGGCCGTTGGTGCCCGCCTGCAGCGGCTGCATCGCCCGGCCGGGCCGGCGGCGCGCGATCGTCCCCGGCGGTCGTCAGCGCTCGCGTTTCGAGCGCCAGCCGCCGCGGCGGCGGGGGGCGGCGGCGGCCGGTTCGAGGCCCTCGCGCAGCACGGCGGTCATGGGATGGTCGGGATGGGCCGGGCCGTAATGGGCGAGCAGGGCGGCGATCTCCTCGCGGCCGGAGCCGTCGGGCCGGCCGAGCGCCCAGTCGAAGAAGATCGTGCGGCAGTCCGGCGCGCCGATATCCATCCGGTAGGCCTCGCGGATCAGGCCCCTGGGGTCGATGGCGAGGTCATCCGCGGGCATCGGCCGCTTTCCCTGGCTCGGTCTCCGGCCCGGGCCGCGCCCGCCCGCCGATGGATAGGCTCTTCTCCGACATCGCTCCGCTTCCCCGCCCGCCGATCCTGCCTAGGTGGCGGCGCGGGAGCCGTCAAGCCGCCGCCGCGGCGCGGGCCGCCTCCTCGAAGAGAAGGGCGTGTCGGTGCGCGAGCCGCTCCGGGTCGGTATCGTAGCCGCCGCCGAGCACCGCCGCCAGCGGCAGGCCGCGGGCCTGCGCCCAGCCGATGACGCGGGCGTCGCGGGCGCGCAGCCCCTCGAAGCTCAGCGCGAGCCGGCCGAGGCTGTCCTCGGCATGGGGATCGACGCCGGCATTGTAGAAGACGAGGCCGGGACGGAAGCCCGAGATCCGGCGCAGCGCGTGATCGAGCATCTCGAGATAGGCCGCGTCGCCGAGGCGGTCGGGCAGGGCGAGGTCGAGCGAGGAGCGGGCCTTGCGCGCGGGGTAGTTGCGCGCGGCATGCAGCGAGAGGGTGAGCACCTCCGGCCGGCCCTCGAAGATGCGCGCGGTGCCGTCGCCCTGGTGCACGTCGCAATCGACGACGAGCACGCGCGACACCCGGCGCTCGTCGATGAGCGCCCGGGCGGCGATGGCCACGTCGTTGAAGACGCAATAGCCCGCGCCGCCCGCGGGGCCGGCGTGATGCGAGCCGCCGGCCATGTTGAGCGCGAGCCCGTGCTCGAGGGCGAGGCGGCCGGCGAGCAGGGTTCCGGCGGCGGAGAGGAAGGCGCGGCGCGCGACGGCCGGGGTGCCGGGCAGGCCGATGCGGCGCTGCTCCTCGGGCGAAAGCCGGCAGGTCGCCACGCGCTCGACATAGTCGGGGGCATGCACCGCGGCGGCGAGGCCGGGCGGGAGCGGGCCCGGGGCGAGGTAACCGCCGGTGGCGGGCAGGAGCCCGCGCGCGATCAGGGTGCGGCGCAGGTAGCCGTATTTCGACATCGGGAAGGGATGGCGCGGGCGCAGCGGCGCGACATAGTCGGGGTGGTAGACGATGGGCAGGGTCATGGGCCGGCGAGCCGGGCCTCGATGATCGCGGCGGCGGCGGCGGCCTCCGCGGCGAGGCTCGCGCGGAGGCAGCCGAGATCCTCCGCCCCGGCGGTGGCGAGCACGAGGCGCACCAGCCCCTCGCCGCCCTCGGCGGGATCGATGGTATGGTCGCTGGCGAGCCTTCCGACCTGCTGCAGCGCCGCGAGCCGGGCCAGGGCCGCGGCGAGGCGCGCGCCGGCGTCCGCGTCGAGCCAGCCGAGCTTCGTCAGCCGATCCAGCATGCGGCCCGGACGGCGCAGGCCGGAGAGGTTGTGGACCAGGGCGCCGGCCTGGGCGAGCAACTCGATGTCCATCATCCGGCCGGGGCCGAGCTTGGTCTCCCAGGGATCGGCGGCCGCGGCCTCGCGCGCCTCGGCGAGGCGCCGGCGCATGTCGCGGGCGTCGGCGAGGACCTTCTGCGCGTCATGCGGCGCCTCGATTACCGCTGCGATCGCCGCCGAAACCCGCCCGGCGAGCGGCTCGGGCCCGGCGACCACCCGGGCGCGGGTTAGGGCGAGATGCTCCCAGGTCCAGGCCTCCTCGGCCTGATAGCGCCGGAAGCCGGCCAGCGAGGTGGCGACCGGGCCCTGGCGGCCGGAGGGGCGCAGGCGCATGTCGACCTTGTAGAGCACGCCCTCGGGCATCGGCGCGCTGAGCGCAGCGATCAGCGCCTGGGTGAGCCGGGCGTAATAGGCGGTGACGGCGAGCGGGCGCCGGCCGGTGGAGCTCTCGGCGCCCTCGGCGTCGTAGATGACGATCAGGTCGAGATCCGAGGAGGCGGTCATCTCGCGGCTGCCGAGCTTGCCGAGCGCGACCACCGCCGCGCCGGCACCGGGCGGCGGGCCGTGGCGGCCGGCGAAATCCTCGACGACGCGGGGCAGGATCGCCTGGAGCACGGCATCGGCGACGGCGGAATAGGCCACCGCCGATTCGTCGGCATCGGCGATGCCGCGCAGCAGGTGCACGCCGATGCGGAAATGCCGCTCCTTGGTCCAGATGCGGGCGAGGTCGAGCGCGGCCTGGTAGTCGGGCGCGCCGTCGAGCAGGCCGGTGAGCTCGGCGCGCAGCACCTCGGTGCCGCGCAGCGGGCCGAAGAAGTCGGAGCTGATGACCGCGTCGAAGACGCCGGCGTTGTGGCCGAGATGGCGCGCGAGCTCGGGCGTGGTGGCGCAGATGTCCACCAGGAGGTCGAGCAGCTGCGGATTGGCGTCGAGCAGCGAGAAGATCTGCACCCCGGCGGGCAGGCCGGAAAGGAAGGTGCCGAGCGATTGCAGCGCGCCGTCGGCATCGACGGCGCGGGCCATGCGGCGCAGGAGCTCGGGCTGGAGGCGGCGGAAGATGGTGCGCGCCCGCTCGCTGCGGAAGGCGGGCAGGCGCCGCCAGTCGCGCATCATCGCCTCGGCCCGCTCGGGATCGGCGAAGATCGCGCCGATCTCGGGCACCGGCGCGCCGCGGTCCTCCTCCTGCTGGAAGAATGGCTCGGTCAGGGCATGGACCCGTTCCAGCCGGTCGCGCAGCTCCGCGCCCAGGCGGTCGGGGTCGGTGTCGCAGAAATCGGCGAGCCGCGCCATGCCCTCCGCGTCGGCGGGCATCCGGTGGGTCTGGGCGTCGTCGAGCATCTGCAGGCGGTGCTCGAGCGTGCGGTGGGCGATGTAATCGGCCGCCAGATCGCCGGCGGTGCGGTCGTCGACCCAGCCCCTGCCGGCGAGTGCCGCCAGGGCGGGGAGGGTCTGGCGCTGGCGCAGGCCGGGGTCGCGGCCGCCGGTGATGAGCTGCCGGGTCTGGGTGAAGAACTCGATCTCGCGGATGCCGCCCTTGCCGAGCTTCAGATCGTGGCCGGGGATGGCGAGCGGGCCGGCGAGGCCCTTGTGGCTGCGGATCCGCAGCCGCATGTCATGGGCGTCCTGGATCGCGGCGTAGTCGAGGTGGCGGCGCCAGACGAAGGGCCGGAGGCGGTCGAGGAAGGCCTCGCCGGCGGGGATCGCGCCGGCGCAGGGGCGCGCCTTGATATAGGCGGCGCGCTCCCAGGTCCGGCCGAGGCTCTCGTAGTAGCGCTCGGCCGGTTCGGTGGCGATGCAGACCGGGGTGACCGAAGGGTCGGGGCGCAGGCGCAGGTCGGTGCGGAAGACATAGCCCTCGGCGGTGACCTCGGAGAGCAGCTTCACCAGGCGCTGGGTGACGCGGATGAAGCCGCGGCGCAGCTCGGCGTAATCGTCGGGATCGTGGCGGGATTCGTCGAAGAGCACGATCAGGTCGATGTCGGAGGAATAGTTCAGCTCGCCGGCGCCCATCTTGCCCATGGCGAGCACGAACATGCCGGCGGCATCGGGGATGTCCGCCCCGGTGACGCCGGGCAGCTTGCCGCGGGCGATCTCGGCGGCGACCAGCGCGCGCAAGCCCGCCTGGACCGCCCGGTCGGCGAGGCGGGTGAGCGCGCCGGTGACGTCGTCGAGGTCCCAGACGCCGCCGAGATCGGCCAGCGCCACGAGCAGCGCCGCGCGCCGCTTGGCGATGCGCAGGCGCGCCGGGAGCGCGGCGAGATCCTCGCCGCCGGCCTCCTCGAGGATGGCCGCGAGGCTCGCCGCGGGCGGGGCGGCGAGGGCTTCGCGCAGCCACTCCGCCTCGCGCTCCATCAGCCCGGCGAGATAGGGCGAGCAGCCCGCGGTGCCGGTCAGGAGCGCCCGGACCGGGGCGGGCAGGTCGGCGAAGCGCGCCGCGACCGGCGGCACCTGGGCGGGATCGTGCGGCCGCGGCGCGCGGGCGACGCGGTCGGCGAGGCTCCGGCTGGCGAGCGCGGTCGTCATCGGCCCTCGTAGCGGGCGGGGCGCTTCTCGAGGAAGGCCATCACGCCCTCCTGGAAGTCGCGGGTCCGGCTGGCCTCGCCCTGGAGCCGGGCTTCGAGGTCGAGCTGTTCGGCGAGCGAATTGCCGAAGCTCGCGCGGAGCGCCTCCTTGATGAGCCGGTAGCTCACGCTCGGCCCGCGGGCGAGCTGGGCAGCGCGCGACTGAACGGTGGCGGCGAAGGTGTCGTCGGGCACCGCTTCCCAGATCATGCCCCAGGCGTCGGCCTGGGCGGCGGTGATGCGCTCGGCGAAGAGAGCCGCCCCCATCGCCTTGGCGAAGCCCACCTGGCGCGGCAGCCAGTAGGTTCCCCCGGCGTCGGGGATGAGGCCGATGCGGGCGAAGGCCTGGACGAAGACCGCCGATTGCGCCGCGATCACCACGTCCGCGGAGAGCGCGAGGCTGGCGCCGGCGCCGGCCGCCGCGCCGTTGACCGCGGCGATGGTCGGGAGCGGGCATTCGTAGACCGCGCGCAGCATCGGCTCGTATTCCTCGCGGAGCGTGCGCTCGATGTCGCGGTCGAGCGCGGTGGTGCGGTCGCCGAGATCCTGGCCGGAGCAGAAGGCGCGGCCCTCGCCGGTCAGCACGATCACCCGCGCCGCCGCGGGCGCATGGGTGAAGGCATGGGTGATCTCGAGCCGCATCTGCGCGTTGAGCCCGTTCATCACCTCGGGCCGGTTGAGCGCGATGGTCACGACGCCGGCGTCGAGGGAATGCAGGATCGTCTCGTATTGCATCGGCGGCTCCGCGACAGAGGTCAGCGCGACACTAGCTGCGGGCGGGCGCCCGGGAAACCCGCCGCGTCACTCGCTCGTCAGCGCCTCGATCCGGGCGCGTTCCTCCGGGGTGAGCGGCGGGCGCGGCGGCGCGGGGGCGGTCGCGCGGCGCCGGACATAGGCGAAGGCGAGGCCGGCGCCGAGCAGGAGGAAGAGCGGGCCGGAGAGCCAGAGTGCGGCGTTGCGCCAGGTGAAGGGCGGCCGGAAGAGCACGAATTCGCCGTAGCGGTCGGTGACATAGGCGAGCACCTCGGCGTCGCTGTCGCCTTCTGTGAGGCGTTCGCGCACGAGGAGGCGCAGGTCGCGGGCGATCTCGGCGTTGGAATCGTCGATCGATTCGGCCTGGCAGACCACGCAGCGCAGCTCGGCGGTGATCGCGCGGGCGCGGGCCTCGAGCGCGGGGTCGGCGAGGATCTCGTCGGGCTGCACCGCCGGGGCCGCCAGCGGCGCGAGGCTCAGGGCGAGCGCGAGGGCGAGGGCTCGGGCGCCGGGCATGGCGCTATTCCGCCGGGGTCGCGGCGGCGGCGCGCGGGGCGCGCCGGGCCGGGGCGCCGACGCGGTAGCGCCGGTCGGTCAGGCTGGTGGCGCCGCCGGCGGCCATGATCAGCGCGCCGATCCAGATCCAGTTGGCGAAGGGCTTGACATAGGTCCGCACCGCCCAGCCGCCGTCCTCCTGCGGGTCGCCGAGCGCGACATAGAGGTCGCGGGTCAGGCCGCGGTCGATGGCGGCCTCGGTGGTCGGCATGCGCTGGACCGGGTAGAAGCGCTTTTCGGGGTGGAGTGTGCCGATCTCCGCGCCGTCGCACAGGATGGCGATGGTCGCGGTATCGGCGGAATAATTCGCGCCCGCGCTGTGCTCCACGCCGTCGAGCCGCAGGACGTAGCCGGCGACGGGGAAGCTGTCGCCGGGCTTCATGGCGCGGATGTCCTCGCTCGCCCAGGCGGTGATGCAGGCGATGCCGAAGATCGAGACGCCGAGCCCGGCATGGGCGATGGCCTTGCCCCAATCCGCCCGTGGCAGGTTCAGCGCCCGGCGCAGGCTCTCGGAGGGTGCGGCGCGGGCGAGGCGGATGCGCGAGGCGATGTCGGCGAAGGCGCCGAGTACCAACCAGGCGGCCAGTGTGATGCCGATCGGCGCGAGCATCGCCCCTCCGGTCTGCAGCGACCATGCCAGCGCCCCGAGCGCCACCGAGAGCGCGAGCACCCCCCAGAGCGGCGCCATGGCGCGCGCGAGGCTGCCGCGCTTCCAGGGCAGGATCGAGAAGGGCGGCAGGATCACCGCCAGCGTCACCATGAAGGGCGTGAAGGCGAGGTCGAAGAAGGGCGGGCCGACCGAGACCTTGCGGCCGGCGAACATTTCCGCGAGCAGCGGCCAGATGGTGCCGAAGAAGACGACGAGCGTGGCCACAACGAGCAGCAGGTTGTTGACCACGAGCCCGCTCTCGCGGCTCACCACCGAGAAGACCGCGCCCGAGCGCAGCACCGGCGCGCGCCAGGCGTAGAGCGTGAGCGACCCGCCGATGAAGGCCCCGAGGATCATCAGCAGGAACACGCCGCGCTCGGGGTCGCTGGCGAAGGCATGGACCGAGGTGATGACGCCCGAGCGCACCACGAAGGCGCCGATGAGCGAGAAGGAGAAGGCGAGGATGGCGAGCAGGATCGTCCAGGACTTCAGCGCGTCGCGTTTCTCCACCACGATCGCCGAATGCAGGAGCGCGGTCGAGAGCAGCCAGGGCATGAAGCTCACGTTCTCCACCGGGTCCCAGAACCACCAGCCGCCCCAGCCGAGCTCGTAGTAGGCCCAGAACGAGCCCATCGCGATGCCGATGGTCAGGAACATCCAGGCGAGCAGCGTCCAGGGCCGGACCCAGCGCGCCCAGGCGGCATCGACCCGGCCTTCGATCAGCGCGGCGATGGCGAAGGAATAGGCCATGGAGAGCCCGACGTAGCCGAGATAGAGGAAGGGCGGGTGGAAGGCGAGGCCGGGGTCCTGCAGCAGCGGGTTGAGGTCGTTGCCGTCGAGGGGCGGGTCGGCGAGCCGCGCGAAGGGGTTGGAGGTGAGCAGGATGAAGCCGAGGAAGGCCGCCGCGATGGTGGCCTGGACCGCGAGCACCCGGGCGCGCAGGCCGGGCGGGAGGTTGCCGCCCCAGACGGCGACCATGGCGCCGAAGAGCGTCAGGATCAGCACCCAGAGCAGCATCGAGCCCTCGTGGTTGCCCCAGGTCCCGGCGACCTTGTAGATCGTCGGCTTCAGCGAATGGGAATTCTCCGCGACCAGCCGCACCGAGAAGTCGGAGACCACGAAGGCATGCATGAGCGCGAGGAAGGCCGCGAGCGTCAGGGCGAATTGCACGCCCGCCGCCGGGACCGCGACGCGCATCCAGTCGGCCCAGCCGCGCGCCGCCCCGACCATGGGCACGACCGCCTGCAGAGCCGCCACGAGCAGGGCCAGGATGAGGGCGAAATGCCCCAGTTCGACGATCATCGCGCCCTCCGTTTCGCCCTCGGGACTATGGGACGAAAGCGGCGCCCGTGCAAACGGGTCCGGTCGCCGGCGGGCTTGCTTCGCGGCCCGGGCGCGTTCACAAGAATGGCATCGGCGGCGCGCGGGAGCATTCGCGGAACGGCGCGGCGGGGAGCGGCCGGATGCGACAGGGTCGGACGAAGCTCATGCCTCGGATCGCGGGTGGCGCGGGCCGTGCCTTCGCCTTCTACGGGATCGCCCTGGGGCTCGCCGTGGCGGTCGCGCTCTCGGCGCCGGTGACCGGCGCTGCCACCCCGCTCCTGACCATGTTCACGCCGGCGCTCGCGGTGGCGATCATGCTCGGCTTCCTCGCGCCGGAGGGCGGCTTCCGCGCCGCGCTGGCCGGGCTCGGCCTCGGTCGCGCCGGGCTCCGGGCCTGGCCGGTCGCGATCGCCGTGCCCGCGCTGATCTTCGGCGTCGGTCTCGGCGTGATGGCGCTCGCGGGTCTGACGGCCGTGGCGATCCCGGTCGCCAGGGCGTCATTCGGCCTTGTGCTGCTCAAGGTGGCGACCGGCCTCGCGGCGCAGACGCTCTTCTCGCTGGCCGAGGAGGTGGGCTGGCGGGGTTACATGCTGCCCAGGATGGGCGGATTCCGCGTCCTTCCGGCGATGCTGCTGGTCGGCTTCCTGCACGGGGTCTGGCATCTGCCGCTGATGCTCGCGACGGATTTCTACCATCCCGGCGGCGACGCGCGGCTCGTCGTGCCGATGTTCCTGCTCACCTTGACGCTCGCGGGGGTGTTCTACGGCTTCCTGCGGCTCTGGACGGGGAGCGTCTGGCCGGTCGCTCTCGCCCATGCCGCGACCAATACCGCCTGGGACATGACCGGCAAGCTCTCGCAGGCGCGCTCCGCGCTGGCGGTGGAATATGTCGGCGGCGAAAGCGGGCTATTGGTGATCGGTGGCCTGATCGTGGTGGCGCTGGTGATCCGGCGCGCGATGCCGCGGTTCGGGTCGGGGTTCTGAAGCGGTGGGCCGCGATCTCAGCGGTGTGCAAGCCGGCCCGCGCCCCACGAGATCACCGCGACGCCGAGGCAGCGCCGCTGCAGGAGATCGCGGAAATAGCCGAACGGCGCCGCCGGGCGGGCGAGCACCGCCGCGGCGCTAAGGCCGGCGATCGTCATCGGCGGCAGGACATAGAAATGCGATACGGCGGGTGCCCGAGCACCGCGAAGTCCTGCCGGGCGCAGAGCAGCGCGGTCAGGGCTAGACCATGCAGGCCAGCGCGAGCCGCGGTCCCGCGTCGGGCCTGTCGAGCGAGATGGAATCTCGTGTCACGCTCCGCCCTTCGGCTCCGAACCGGGAATCGGAACCGCTTCTAGCGCCTCGGGATTGCCAAGGCCCTAATGCCGGCGGCCATCGCCGCCGGCCCCTTTCCCGCGCGGGGTCGGGTTCAGGCTTGGAGGCGGCGCCATTCCTCGACGGCGGCGTTGAAATCCGGATCCTCCGCGCGTGCTTCCGAGACCGCGGGTTTCGTCTCCGGCGCCAGCAGCGGCATGGCGAGGGCGGTCGCGGCCGGGGCAGGCTCCGCGGACCTGACCGCGGCGGTGGCGGCCCGCGCCAGGGTGACGGCGGTCCGCGTGCGCTGGTGGTGCAGCTCCCGCGCCCCGAAATAGAAGGAGACGATCGCGCCCAGGAGCCACCAGAGCGGCTCGGGCACCAGGCCGAGGCCCTGCATGCGCGTGGAGAATCCGGCCGGCTCGGCCATGGCATAGGCGAAGAGGCCGAGCGTGCCGAGCGCCAGCATCGGCCGCGGCAGGCGGTTCAGCCCGTTGACGAAGCGGTCGAACCAGAGCGCGCCGGCCGAAGCGAACTCGCCCTCGAACTGGCTGACGGCGCCGGCGATCTGCGCCGCGGCGGCGGCGTCGCGCTCGGCGCGATTGCCCACGAAGACCTCGGCGACGCCGCCGACCGCCTCGCCGATCTGTTTCGCGGCGCTGCCCATGCCGAAGATCTGTCCCATCAGCCCCATGATGCCACCCTCGCGTCGTGCTCGGCTCTGGTGAAGCGGAAGCGTTCCGCGACGAATTCCTCGGCGCGGATGATCCAGCCGCCCTTGCCGCCGTCCCGGCGGCGCGCGTATTTCCGGCTCGCCGGGCGCAGGTCGCCGATGCGGTAATAGTAGTTGCGCCGGGCGATGCCGTAGGCGTCCACAAGGTGATCCGGTGCGAGATCCATGGCCCGGGCCGCGGCGCGCGCGGTGAGCGGGCCGATGGCGCCGTCGTCCTTGACCGCGATGCCGAAGGCCGCGAGCAGGCGCTGCAGGATGCGGATCGCGTTGTTGCCGGCGTTCACCTGCATGTCGAAGACGCTGGCGTGCAGCGGCGCCGGCAGCAGGTCGATCCTCGGCTCACGGAAATAGTGGCGCACGTAGATCTCCGCGGCCTTGTCCGGCGTCAGGCCGCGCACGTCCACGGTATCGACGATGCCGTCGCCGTTCAGATCCATGCCCAGCCGGCGCATGGTATGGATGGTCACGCCGTGCTTGGTCGCGCCGCCCGGATCGTCGGGGTCGTTCACGAATCCCCCTTCGCGGCGCACGATATCCGCCGCGATGCTCTCAACCGAGTGCATGTCCGCCAACTCCTATCGATCTGGTGAAGACCGGCGGAGACTGGCACAATTGCGCTAAAATTTGATTGACCGGCGGGGCGGCGCGAAGGACGGCGCCACCCGGCGCGCTAGCTGCCCGGCTCCGGGTCGACGCCGCCGCCGTAGCGGAACACGCCCTGTTCCTTGAGCGCCTCGGCGACCTCCTTGGGCATGTAGCTCTCGTCGTGGCGGGCGAGGACCTCGGTGGCCACGAAGGTTCCGTTCTCCATGCGCCCGGTGGCGATCACCCCCTGACCCTCGCGGAAGAGGTCGGGCAGGATGCCGGAATAGACCACCGGCTGGCTGGCGCCGCCGTCGGTGACGGTGAAGCTGATCTCCTCACCGGCCCCGCGCAGCACGCTGCCCTCCTCGACGAGGCCGCCGAGGCGGAAGCGCTCGCCCTCGCGGGGGGGATGTTCCGTCATCTGGCTGGGGCTGCGGAAGAATTCGATGCCGTCGCGCAGCCCGTAGCCCATGAGCGCGGTGGCGGCGACGAGCAGGACCGCCCCCGCGGCGATCAGCCGGATGCGCCGCCGCTTCTTCAATCCCATCGCCATGTCGCCCCCATCTCCGACCGGGCGAGGATGCGGGCGTTCTCCTCCCGCACCGTCCGATCGAGCGCCGCATTGACTTCCGCGCCGTATATAATCGTCGCCCCGGTGAGATAGAAGAACATCAGCGTGATGATCACCCCGGCCAGCGTGCCGTAGGTCACGGTATAGGTGGGCGTGAAGCTGAGGTAGATGGTGAAGCCGCTGGCCAGGATCACCCAGAGAACGGTGGTCGTCAGCGCGCCGGGCCAGAGATGCGTGCCGCGCATGCTGCGCCCCGGCAGGGTGCGGTGCATCACCAGGATGAAGCTCAGGAAGACCACGATGCCGAAGCCGTAGGTGATGTATCCAGCCGCGGGCGGGATCGGCACCAGCGCGACGCTGCGCAGCAGATGCAGGAGGATCGGGCTGAAGATGATCGAGACGCCGAGCAGGACCGCCACCATGGCGCCGAGGAACACCAGCGAGATCGCGAGCGCCCGGTTCTGGAAGAAGTTGCGCGGGTCGTCCACCGCATAGGCGCGGTCGAAGGCGAGGCGGAAGGCCTCGACCGCGTTCGAGGCGACCCAGATCGCGAAGAGCGCCGAGAGGGTGAGCACCTCGCCGCTCTGCTTGTTGAGCACTTCGCTCACGACCGGCTCCAGCGTCAGGGCGACGTGCTGCGGGGCGATCTCGAAGAGGGCGTCGATGATGCGGTCGGATTCGTCCGGGCCGAGCAGGATGCCGGTCAGCGTGGCGCAGAAGATCAGGAAGGGAAACAGCGACAAGAGCCCGGAGAAGGCGATGTAGCCGGCCATGGGCGAGCCGTCGTTGCGGTTGAACCCGTCGAAGGCGGTCCAGAGGATCCCGAAGAGGCGTCCTGGACCCGTCACGGGAAGAGCGGCGCGGCCATCAGTCCCGCCGTCTCCGGCAGGCCGAGCATGAGGTTGGCGTTCTGCAGGGCCTGGCCCGAGGAGCCCTTGGCGAGATTGTCGAGGGTCGAGAAGACCATGGCGCGGCCGGGCCGGCGGTCGGCGATCACGCCGAGATGCACGAAGTTCGAGCCGCGCACGTGCCGGGTCGCCGGCGCCTCGCCGAGCGGGAGGACCACGACGAAGGGCTCGGCCTCGTAGGCCGAGGCCAGCGCGGCGTGGATCGCTTCGGCCTCGCCGCGGAGGTAGATCGTGGCGAGGATGCCGCGGTTCTGCGGCAGGAGATGCGGTGTGAAGGTCACCGCGACGGGGCGGCCGGCGGCGCGGCTGAACTCCTGGTCGAATTCCGCGAGATGGCGGTGCTTGGCGACGTTGTAGGCATGGTAGCCTTCGGAGACCTCCGAATGCAGCATGCCCTCCTTGGCCCCGCGTCCCGCGCCGGAGACGCCGGTGGCGAGGTCGAT
This sequence comes from Amaricoccus sp., assembly GCF_036846665.1. Classification (NCBI taxonomy): domain Bacteria; kingdom Pseudomonadati; phylum Pseudomonadota; class Alphaproteobacteria; order Rhodobacterales; family Paracoccaceae; genus Amaricoccus; species Amaricoccus sp. The sequence continues at coordinate 13,596 of NZ_DAIUBO010000036.1, forward strand.
GATGATCTCGTCGGGGTCGATCACGCCGGCGCTGAGCAGCGGCAGGATGCCGTAGATGCCGGTCGCCGCGTTGCAGCCGGTGCCGGCCACGAGCCGCGCCGAGCGGATCTCGTCGCGGTAGAACTCGGTCAGGCCGTAGACCGCCTCGGCCTGCAGGTCGAGCGCCCGGTGCTCGTGGCCGTACCAGCGGGCGTAGACCTCCGGGTCGCGCAGCCGGAAATCGGCGGAGAGGTCGACGATCCTGAGGCTCCGCGGCAGGCCCGCGATCACCTCCTGGCTCGTGGCATGGGGCAGGGCGCAGAAGACGAGGTCGATGGCGGCGAAATCCACCGCCCCGATCGGCTGGAGCGGCGGCAGGTCGAGGTGGCGCAGATGCGGGAAGACCTCGCCCATGCTCATGCCCGCCTTGCGGTCGGCCGAGAGCGCGGCGATGCGCAGGAAGGGATGCGTCGCGATCAGGCGGACGAGTTCCGCGCCCGTGTAGCCGCTGGCGCCGAGGATGGCGATGTCGAAGACCTGCTGCATCTCCCGGCCCTCCCATCCCGGTCGGGCGCAGGTTTAGGCGAAAGCCCCGGCGGGATCAATCGGCCGGGGGTCGCGTTCCGGCCCGGGGCCTGCGCGCCGTCAGATGCCGTGGAAGGGCAGGGGATGGCCGGTGAAGATCTCGGCGCGCTCGCCGATCGCCCCGGGATCGCCGGAGGTGAGGTAGCGCACCCGCCCGCTGCCGCCGCGGAAGCGGCGATGGCGGTCGAGATAGTCGGCGAGGCTGGCGGCCGTCAGCGCCGGCTGCGAGACCAGCGTGGTCTCCGGCGGCAGGGCCGCGCGGAAATGGCCTTCGACCAGCGGGTAATGGGTGCAGCCGAGCACCGCCGATTGCGGCCGGGGCAGGCGTGCGAGCAGCTGGGCCACATGCGATTCGACGAGGCCCGCGGCGGCTTCCATGTCGCCGGCCTCGATCGCCTCGACGAGGCCGGCGCAGGCCTGCGGCACCACGGTGACGTCGCGGGCGCGGAAGCGCAGCTCGCGCGGGAAGGCCCCCGAGATCACCGTCGCCGGCGTCGCGAAGAGCGCGACATCGTGCAGGCCGGTATGGGTCGGGACGGAATTGTCGCCCCAGTCGCGCCGGGTGAGATGCTCGATGATCGGGACGAAGACGCCGAGCACGCGGTGCTGCGCCGCGTCGAGCCAGTCGACCTGAAGATCGTGCAGCGCCACGGCCGAGGCGGTATTGCAGGCGAGGATCACCAGGCGGCATCCCTCGTCGAAGAGCCGCTGCACGCCGGCGACGGTGAGCCTGTAGACCTCGCCCGGGGATTTCACGCCGTAGGGGGCATGGGCGTTGTCGCCGAAATAGATGAAATCCTGGTCGGGCAGCCGGCGGCGGAAGGCCTCGAGCACCGTCAGGCCGCCGAGCCCGCTGTCGAAGACCCCGATCGGGCCGCCGGGACAGGCATCCGGCTCCGTGCCGGCAGAGGGCAGTTCAAGGTCGCGCATCGCGACCTCTCCGGGCGGCGCCGGGGCATGGCCGAAGGGCCGGGTGGGGGACGGGGTGACGAGGCTGGGACATCTGACAGGACCGCCGGACAAGTACAAGCACGTTAACTCTTTTTCCTGCCCCGAATTCTAGCATCTCGCAGCTCTCCGGAACAGGGGCGAATGCGGGCGGCCGCGCGTTTCCGGCGGCAGTGGCGCCGTTGCGACACCGGTTCCGTCGGGGCGCAGGGATGCGCCTTGGGACCACTTCCGCGATCGTCGCATTGCGGGCGGCTGCCCGTCGGCAGGCCGGGCGCGCCCCGCTTCCGGCAAGGCGAGGCCGGTTCCCGGCCTTGGCAGCTCCTACGGGAGTCGAACCCGTCTTTCCAGATTGAGAATCTGGCGTCCTAACCGATAGACGAAGGAGCCATGGCCTTGCCGGACCCGCACCCTAGCACGGAACCGTGGTACACCCTACGGGAGTCGAACCCGTCTTTTCAGATTGAAAATCTGACGTCCTAACCGATAGACGAAGGGTGCATCGCGGCGCTATGTATCGTCGCGTTCCCGGCGGATCAAGCCGCAATATCGCCGGTTCAGGACGCGTCCGCGGCATCCTCCACATGCAGTTTCGCGCGCAGGCGCCCGGCCCATTCGTCCCGCTCCAGCCGCCCCGCCACATGGACCGGCGCATCGCGCCGTGCCAGGAGGCGCGGGCCGAGCTCGCCCGCGAAGGCGCGGAAGGCGATGGCCTCGGCCCGGGCGCCGGCCTCGTCGGCGAGGGTCAGCGCGAGATGGGTCTCGCCGACGCGTCGGGTCCGGACGATCCGGCTGCGCGCCATGGCGAGGCGCGGGGCCGGTGCACCGGCGCCGAAGGGGCCGGCGGCGGCGATGCGCTCGGCGAGCTCGACCGTCGCGCCGCCCGGTCCGATCACGCCGTCGAGGGCGAGGCTGGCGCTTGTGGACGCATCGGCGCCGGCGGCGGCGAGCAGCTCGGCGAGCCGCGCCATGGCCGGCTCGAGGCTTTCCCGCGCCAGGCCGAGGCCCGCCGCCATGCGGTGCCCTCCGCCGCGCGCGATCAGCCCCTCCCGCGCCAGCCTGGCGACGGCGGCGCCGAGATCGACCCCGGCGACCGACCGGCCCGAGCCCTTGCCCTCGGCGCCGTCGAAGCCGATCACCACCGCCGGCCGGGAGAATTTCTCCTTGAGCCGGGCCGCGACGATGCCGACCACGCCGGGATGCCAGCCCTCGCCCGCCGCCCAGACCAGCGACGCGCCGCCGCGCGCCGCCGCCTGGGCCTCGGCCGCCGCGAGCACGCCGGCCTCGATCTCGCGCCGCTCGGCGTTCAGCCGGTCGAGCTTCTGGGCGAGCGCCGCGGCCTCGTGCGGGTCTTCGGTCGCGAGCAGCCGCGCGCCGAGATCGGCCGCGCCGATCCGCCCGCCGGCATTGATGCGCGGCCCGAGCAGGAAGCCGAGCGCGAAGGCATCCGGCGCGCCGGTCATGCCCGCCGCCGCGGCGAGCGCCGCGATGCCGGGACGGCCGCGCGCCCGCATCACCGTGAGGCCCTGGCGGACGAAGGCGCGGTTGAGCCCGAGGAGCGGCGCGACATCGGCAACGGTGGCGAGCGCCACGAGATCGAGCAGGCCGAGCAGGTCGGGACCCTCGCCGCCCTCGCGCCGCATCAGCCGGTTCACCGCGACGAGAAAGAGGAAGGTCACGCCCGCGGCACAGAGATGGCCGAGCACGCCGTCCTCGTCCTGTCGGTTGGGATTGACCACCGCGCGCGCCGGCGGCAGCGTCTCGCCGCCGAGATGGTGGTCGAGCACGATCACGTCGCAGCCTGCGGCGGCGATGGGTTCGTGGCTGAGCGTCCCGCAATCGACGCAGACGATCAGGTCGTGGCAGGCCCCGAGGCTGCGCATGGCCGGCACGTTCGGGCCATAGCCCTCCTCGATGCGGTCGGGGACGTAGAGCGTGGCGGTCCGGCCGAGCGATCGCAGCCAGGTCAGGAGAAGCGCCGCGCTCGCGCCGCCGTCCACGTCGTAATCGGCGAAGATCGCGATGCGCTCCTCCCGCCGCACCGCGGCGAGGAAACGCTCCGCGGCGCGGTCCATGTCGCGCAGCCGCGAGGGGTCGGGCATCAGCTCGCGCAGCGAGGGCGCGAGAAAGCCCGCGGCCTCGCCGGGCGCCACGCCGAGGCGGGCGAGAACGCGGCCGACGATCTCGGGCTGTCCGGTGGCCTGGGCGATGGCGGCGCCGAGCCGTTCGGTCTCAGGGGCCGGGCCGGTCCAGCGGCGCTCGCCGTAGGAGCGGGTCACGTCGAGAAAGGCGGCCGGCGAATCCATGCGCTCCTGATGCCGCGATCCGCCCTCGCGCGCCAGATCGGAAATTCCTGGTGCGTCGGGAGGAAGTAGGTCCCGCGGCGCCGAACCGACAAGGGTCTGCGGTCTTGATCGTGAGCCTTCAGCGCGCGGGCGGGTCGGTGATGTCGCCGGTCCATTCGTGGCGGCCCGCTCCGCGCGGCGGGGCATCGCCCAGCATGAGCAATTGCCTGAGCTTGCGGCCGCCGGACCAGAGGCCGAAGCCGGCCGCCGCGAGCCAGACGGCCATCATCAGCACGGCCAGCGGTTCCCCGCTGGCCACGGCCCCGCCGAGCCCGAAGACAACGATCAGGATGCCGGCGCACCAGAAGACGAGCCAGACGATCATGAAGCCGATCGCGATCTTCTCGCTCCGGGGCCGGACGCGCGGCATCGCCGGCTACTGGTTGTGCTGGCGGTAGAGCAGCCGGCGGACCGAGCCGGATTTCGAGCGCATCAGGATCGTCTCGGTCTCGAGCCAGTCGCCGTCGCGCCGCGCGCCCTTGACGATCGAGCCGTCGGTGACGCCGGTGGCGGCGAAGATGACGTCCCGGGTCACCATGTCGTCGCGCCTGTAGATGCGGTCTTGATCCTCGATGCCGGCCTTGCGGGCGCGGGCGCGCTCGTCGTCGTTGCGGAAGATCAGCCGCCCCCACATCTGGCCGCCCATGCATTTCAGCGCGGCGGCGGCGAGCACGCCCTCCGGGGCGCCGCCCGAGCCCATGTACATGTCGATGCCGGTCTTGGCAGCCTCGGCGCAGTGGATGACGCCGGCGACGTCGCCGTCGGTGATCAGCCGGATGCGCGCCCCGGTGGCGCGGATCTCGGCGATCAGATCCTGGTGGCGCGGGCGCTCCAGGACGCAGACCATGACGCCTTCGGGCCGCGAGCCCTTGGCCTCGGCGAGGGTCTCGATGCGTTCGGTCGGGCTCATGTCGAGCGAGAGCAGATCCGTCGGATAGCCCGGGCCGATGGCGAGCTTGTCCATGTAGACGTCGGGGGCGTGCAGCATCGAACCGCGCGGCCCCATGGCGATGACCGCCAGCGCGTTGGGCATGTCCTTGGCGGTGAGCGTCGTGCCTTCGAGCGGGTCGAGGGCGATGTCGACGGCGGGTCCGTTGCCGGAGCCGACCTCCTCGCCGATGTAGAGCATCGGCGCCTCGTCGCGCTCGCCCTCGCCGATCACCACGACGCCCTGGATGTCGAGCAGGTTCAGCTGCCGGCGCATGGCGTCCACCGCGGCCTGGTCGGCGGATTTCTCGTCGCCGCAGCCGATCAGCTTGGCCGCGGCGATGGCCGCCTGTTCGGAGACTCGCGCAAGGCCGAGGGACAGCATGCGGTCGGCGAAGATCTGGGCGTCGGACATCGGGTCGGCCTCTCTGCGGATTTCGGGCGTATGCGGGGCGCGTGCGCCCCCGTATCTAGGCGAACGTCGGCGGGCGGGGCAAGGAGGATGGTGGAGCCGTTGTGAGCCCGAACTTGCGGCGCCGGCCCTGGGCGGCATCCGCGAGGGCGCGCCCGGGAGGGCATTCCCGCGAGCGCCGCCTTCATCCGGTCGGGTGCGTCTTCCTGCCGATCCCGGTGGCGCCGATCCTGACGACCGTCGTCCCCGCGGTCTCGCTCATGCTTCCGCACTGGCCTGCGGGCCGAGGTCGCGCTGCATCAGGACGACATCGACCCAGCGCCCGAACTTGAAGCCGACGGCCTCGAGGGTGCCGACCATGCGGAAGCCGGCGCGCGCGTGCAGCGCGATCGAGCCCGCGTTGCCGCTGTCGCCGATGACGGCGATCATGTGCCGGTAGCCGAGGCGCGCGGTCTCATCGAGCAGGGATCCGAGCAGCGCGCGGCCGACGCCGCCGCGCCGCGCCTCGGGGTCGATGTAGATCGCGTCCTCGAGCGTGAAGCGATAGGCCGAGCGGGTGTGATAGGGATGGGCGTAGCAATAGCCGAGCAATCTGCCGTTCCGCTCCGCGACCAGCCAGGGCAGCCCGAGGCCGATCACCGCCGCGCGGCGGCGGGCCATTTCGGCGGCGTCCGGGGGCGCCTCCTCGAAGGAGCCGAGCCCGGTCAGCACATGCTTCGCATAGATCGCCTGGATGGCGGCGAGGTCGTCGGGCCCGGAGGCCCGCACATGGATGCCGCCGGGCGGGTGCTCAGACATCCTCGATGCGGATCGCCACCGGCTCCGCGCGGCAGACGTCGAGCGCGGCGATCTCGGCCAGCGCGCCGTCGAGCGCGGGGCGCCCGGTGCGATGGGTCACGATGAGCACCGGGGCCTCGGCGCCGGCATGCTCGACCTGGCGCATGCGGTTGATCGAGATGCCGCTGCGGCCCAGGGCCGCGGCGACCCCCGCAAGCGTTCCGGGCGCGTCCGCGAGCAGGAAGCGCAGGTAGTAGGCGGCTTCGTTCTCGTCACTGGCGCGGCGCGGCGCGGCGAGCTCCGCCGCCGGGCGCCCGAAGACCGGCATGACGAGGCCGCGGGCCACGTCGATCACGTCGCCGAGGATCGCCGAGGCGGTCGGGCCGGCGCCGGCGCCGGGACCGCTCATCACGATCTGGCCGGAGAAATCGCCTTCGAGGACCACCATGTTGCTCACCCCCTCGAGCTGGCCGATGGTCGAGGTGGTGGGCACGAGGCAGGGTTGCATCCGGGCCTCGATGCCCGACGGCAGCTGCCGCGCGACCCCGAGCAGCTTGATGCGGTAGCCCATGTCGGCGGCATGCTCGATGTCGGCGAGGCTCATGCGCTCGATGCCTTCGAGCACGATGCCGTCGAAATCCACGCGGCTCCCGAAGGCGGCCGCGGCGAGCAGGGCGAGCTTCTGGGCGGCATCGGCGCCGCCGACGTCGAAGCTCGGGTCGGCTTCGGCGTAGCCGAGGCGCTGAGCATCGGCCAGCACCTCTGAGAAGGGCGAGTCGGTCGCCTCCATCCGGGTCAGGATGTAGTTGCAGGTGCCGTTGAGCACCCCCATCACCCGGGTGATCGCATTGCCGGCGAGGCCCTCGGTCAGCGCCTTGACCACCGGAATGCCGCCGGCCACCGCAGCCTCGAAGCGCAGGGCCACGCCCGCGGCCTCGGCCTCTTCGGCCAGCATCTGGCCGTGGCGGGCGAGCAGCGCCTTGTTGGCCGTCACCACATGCTTGCCGCCGGCGAGCGCAGCCTGGACGGTGGCCTTGGCCGGGCCGTTCTCGCCGCCCATGACCTCCACCACCAGATCGACGTCCTGGCGGCGGGCGAGGGCCACGGGATCGTCCTCCCAGGCATACGGCGAGATGTCGACGCCGCGGTCGCGACTCCGGGAGCGCGCGGAGATCGCCGCGATCTCCAGCCTGCGCCCGGCCCGTGCCGCGATCAGCGGCCCGTTCGTGGCGAGCATCCGGACGACGCCGGCGCCGACGGTGCCGAGCCCGGCGATGGCGATGCGGAGCGGATCGGGCATTCTGGTCTCCGGGCTTGGGCGGAACGGCGCTACCTCCTAGGCGAGGCTCCCGCGGTCCGCAATCGGCAAGTGGGCGAGACCCGGGGGTTCAGGCGGCGGCTTCCTCGGCGTGGTACTTGGCGAGAAGCGCCTCGGCATTGGCCATCACGCGCTTCACGCCGCGGGCGGCCTGTCGGATGCGGTGCTCGTTCTCGACGAGGCCGAGGCGGACGTAGCCCTCGCCGTATTCGCCGAAGCCGATGCCGGGGGCGACGGCGACCTCGGCCTCGCGCAAGAGGATCTTGGAATAGCCCATCGAGCCAATCGACTGGAACGGCTCGGGAACCGGCGCCCAGGCGAACATGGTCGCGGGCGGGGAGGGGATGCTCCAGCCGGCGCGGCCCATGGCGTCGACGAGCACGTCGCGGCGGGATCTGTAGATGCCGCGGATCTCGGCGATGCAATCGTCCGGTCCGTTGAGCGCCGCGGCGGCGGCGACCTGGACGGGGGTGAAGGCGCCGTAGTCGAGATAGGATTTGATGCGGGTCAGCGCCTCGATAAGCCTCAGGTTTCCGACGGCGAATCCCATGCGCCAGCCCGGCATGGCATAGGTCTTGGAGAGCGAGGTGAACTCCACGGCCACGTCGCGGGCGCCCTCGACCTGCAGGATGGAGGGCGGCGGATTGCCGTCGAAATAGATCTCGGCATAGGCGAGATCGGAGAGCACCCAGAGGTGATGTTTCTTCGCGAAGGCGATGAGATCGCGGTAGAAATCGAGATCGCAGATCTGCGCGGTCGGGTTCGAGGGAAAGGAGACGACCAGCGCCACGGGCTTGGGCACCGAATGGATGACCGCGCGATCGAGGGCCCGCAGGTATTCGGCAGGATTGAACTTTCCGTCGTGGAGCGCCGGGACGTGGCGCAAAGTGCCGCCGGCGATCATGAAGCCGTAGGGATGGATCGGATAGGAGGGGTTCGGCACCAGCATCACGTCGCCCGGTGCGGTGATCGCCATGGCGAGGTTCGCGAGACCCTCCTTGGAGCCAAGAGTGGCGATGACCTCGGTCTCGGGGTCGAGCGTCACCCCGAAGCGCCGGGCATAATAGCCGGCCTGGGCGCGGCGCAGACCCGGGATGCCCTTGGAGGCGGAATAGCGGTGGGTGCGGGGCTTGCGGACGGTTTCCACAAGCTTTTCAACGATATGGCTCGGTGTCGACATGTCGGGATTGCCCATCCCGAAGTCGATGATGTCCATGCCTTCCGCCCGGTATTTCGCCTTGAGCCGGTTCACCTCGGCGAAGACGTAAGGGGGCAGGCGCTTGATGCGGTAGAATTCTTCGGACATGGCTCGCGGCGACCGGTGGCAGAGGCGGCGCCGTTATAGCGCCGCGGCGGGGCGAGCGACAGGGGCGATCGGGCGCATGCACAAGGCATGCACAACCCATGCACAACGCATATGCCAAGCGATTTCGTCGGGAATTGGCGTCAGGCGCCGCCGGAGCGCTTCGCGCGCCAGGCATAGTAGGCGGCCTGATAGCTCCGAAGCTCATCCTCGGAGTCCTTGGTGGCATCGGCGGCGACGTGCCAGTGCTCCGGCGGCTCCATGCCGTCGGGCAGGATCGTGCGACCGATCCCGTCTCGGACACCAAAAGCTGATTTGACGGACGCGGGAGATAGGCCAGAGCTGTCTTGAAGAGTTGCGGACCTGAGCGAAGCTCCCGCGCATATCCAGTCGCTCAGGTCCGTGTCGCTCAGGTCCGCCCCGCTCATGTC
>NZ_DAIUBO010000037.1:0-22484 GCF_036846665.1 Amaricoccus sp.
CCGACCTCTACTTCCGGGGCTTCTACTGCTGGAACTCCGAGGTGGGGGCCAAGACGCTCGGCATCGCCAGCTTCTACCTGCGCGCGGTCTGCCAGAACCGCAACCTGTGGGGCGTCGAGGACTTCCAGGAGATCACGATCCGGCACTCGAAATACGCCGCCTCCCGCTTTGCGCATGAGGCCGCCCCGGCGCTGACCCGCTTCGCCGAGTCCTCGCCTGCGCCCTTCATCGAGGGCATCCGCGCCGCGCGGGAGAAGGTGGTGGCGCGGAGCGATGAGGACCGGCACGACTTCCTGCGCAAGCACGGGTTCTCCCGCGCCGAGAGCGCCCGGATCGTCGAGACCGTGCTGGCCGAGGAAGGCCACCCGCCCGAGAGCGTCTTCGACTTCGTGCAGGGGATCACCGCGGTCGCCCGGTCGAAGCCGCAGCAGGATGCAAGGCTGGCAATGGAGGGAAAGGCGAAGGTGCTGCTGGACAGGGTGGCTTAGTCGCACCATTGCGGAGGTGGTTGCCGCGGCAGCCACCTCCTCCTTAACGCAGCATCAAGGTCCCCTTAGAGTCCAGATTGACGTCATTCGGCATTGCGTCGATTGGCGGAATTCGATTTCGCGCCATCGACAGCGCGACGCCTGCATCCCAATCTGGCTTTAAGTGCGGTATTGCTTGTCCAGCTTCTTAAGGTCTGAATCATCCACGGGACGGGTTCGAAGGCTCTGAGCGAAGCGCAAAACATAGCCATCCGGGTCCGCAATCATAAACTGACGCCGAGTGTCCATGCAGTCAGTCTTCCAGATATCCATATCATAGATTGCCAGGAGCGGCATTGCGCCGCATGCCAAGACCCCTTCGTACATTCTGTCAACATCAGGAACCATGAATTGAAAGTTGACCCCTCGCCCGTAGGGCTGGGCCATTTCCTGCGGCAGCCACGGCGCCCATTTTCCATCCAGATGCCAGTGAGCAATCATGATTTGTGCTCCATGGAGCGTCAGATAGGCATGAGGATCATTCCCCCTACGCTGGGCGATCTCGAACCCGAGAACCGCGGTGTAGAACTCCATCGAAACGTCGAAGTTCGAACACCAAAACTCCGGCACCAGCGTTTGGATCTCGAATGCCATCCTGCCCTCCGAAACAGCTCTCAGCCTCCTTGTGGCACGTCAAGCGCGGTTGAGGTCAAGGAAAACCTCGGCTGCGTATGAGAGCAGACCCTCTCCATCGATGCGAGGGCGGGCTTGTCCCGCACAAGGGATGCTGCGGAGCAGACATTCGGCACGCCGCCCCTCCAGAGCCAGAGGAGGCCGTGTCCTTCGTGACGGGTTCGGAGGTCGGGGGAGTGGCCCCCGGCCGGCCCGTCGCGGAGAACCCCGATGGCCCGGAAGACCCAGACGCACCCGAAGATCACCCTCAGCGCCTCGCGCGACATCCCCTTCGACAAGCTGCGGCTCAGCCAGTCCAACGTCCGGCATGTGAAGGCCGGCGTCTCGATCGAGGAGCTGGCCGAGGACATCGCGCGGCGCACGCTGTTGGCCTCGCTCACCGTCCGGCCGGTGTTGGACGAGACCGGCGCCGAGACCGGAATGTTCGAGATCCCGGCTGGTGGGCGGCGCTACCGGGCGCTGGAGCTGCTCGTGCAGCAGAAGCGCCTCGCCCGGAATGCACCTGTACCCTGCATCGTGCGCACCGACGGGCTGGCCGAAGAGGACAGCCTTGCCGAGAACGTCCAGCGCGCGCCGCTGCACCCGCTCGACCAGTTCCGGGCCTTCCAGGCGATGCGCGACAAGGGCCGCAGCGAGGAGGAGATCGCCGCGGCCTTCTTCGTCTCGGCCAGCGTGGTCCGGCAGCGGCTGAAGCTCGCCGCCGTCTCGCCGGTGCTGCTCGAGGCCTATGCCGAGGAGGCGATGACGCTCGACCAGCTGATGGCCTTCACCGTCAATCCGGACCCCGCGCGCCAGGAGCAGGTCTGGGAAGCGCTGCAGCGGCACTACACGAAGGCCCCGCACGAGATCCGGCGCATGCTGACGGAAGGCGCGGTGCGGGCGTCGGACAAGCGGGCGCAGTTCGTGGGCCTCGACGACTATGTCGAGGCAGGCGGCGCGATCATGCGCGACCTGTTCCAGCAGGATGACGGCGGCTGGCTGCAGGATGCGCGGCTGCTGGACCTGATGGTCGGCGAGCGGCTGGCCGAAGAGGCCGCCGCCGTGCGGGCCGAGGGCTGGAAGTGGGTCGAGGTGGCGCCCGACTTTCCCTATGGCCACACCTGGGGGATGCGGCGGCTGCGCGGCGAGGCCGAGCCGATGAGCGCCGACGAGGAGGCCGCCCACGCCGCCCTTCGCGCGGAATACGACGCGCTCGAGGCCGAACATGCCGATGCGGGCGAGTTGCCCGAGGACGTCGACATCCGGCTGGGCGAGATCGAGACGGCGCTGGAGGCGCTCGAGGCGCGCCCCTTGCGCTTCGATCCCGAAGAGCAGGCCCGCGGCGGGGCCTTCGTAAGCATCGACCCCTCGGGCCGGCTGCGGGTGGAGCGGGGCTATGTCCGGCCCGAGGACGAACCGGCGCCCGAGCCGGAACCCGAGGCGGTGGCTGCCGAGGCTGCCACTGGTGACGCGGTGACCCATGCGGATCCGGGCGAGGCCGACGGCGCCCCCGTCGAGGAGGAGGACGAGGGCGAGCGCCCGCTCTCGGATCGGCTGATCTCCGAGCTGACCGCGCATCGGACGCTGGCCCTGCGCGACGCGCTTGCCCGCGACCCCGAGGTGGCCCTGGTCGCGGCCCTGCACGCGATGGCGCTGCGGCTCTTCTACCGCTACGCGCTCGACTCTTGCGTCGAGATCGAAACGCGCAGCGCAGTTTTCGGCACACAGGCGCCGGGGCTCGCCGACATGCCCTATGCGCAGTCGGTCGAGGCGCGGCACGAGGCCTGGGCGCAGCGCCTGCCGAAGGCGCCCGAGGAACTGTGGGATCTGCTGGCGGGTTTCGACGCCGACAGCCGCGCGGCGCTCTTCGCCCATTGCGTCGCTCTGACCGTCAACGCGGTGCACGACCCCTACCACCGTCGGCCCCGCGCGCTGGCGCATGGCGAGGTGCTGGCCAAGGTGCTCGGCCTCGACATGGCGCGTGCGGGCTGGGCAGTCACGGCCGCCAACTATCTCGGCCGGATCACCAAGGCGCGCATCCTCGAGGCGGTGCGCGAGGCCAAGGGCAGCGAGGCGGCCGACCGCATCGCCGGGTTGAAGAAGCCCGAGATGGCGGCGGCGGCCGAGGAGCTGCTGGCGGGCACCGGCTGGCTGCCGGAACTGCTGCGGACCAAGCCCGTTCCGGCGGACGAGGCCCCGGAGATCGAGCTGATCGACGCAGGGGACGACCCGTCCGAACCCGCGCCCGACACCATCGTAGCGCAATCGGCGCAGGACGGCGGCGAAACGGCCATGTGCGATCCGGAGGCTACGGGTGAAGATGAGCCCGTCACCGGCGAAGACTTCGCGCGCACCGCAGCCGAGTGATCCGCCGGGGTCGGGAAGGAGTTACCGTCGCAGGCTGGTCCGTAGACCTTCGCCGATACGACGCTCACCCCCGACCTTTCCGATCCCGGACACCTGGGGGCTGCCGGAAACGGTAGCCCCCTTCTTTCGTGCCGTCCGACCAGAGGTGCCGCCGATGGAAAGCCCCGCCGCCATGCTGGCCCGCCGCCTCGCCGAAGATGCCGAGGCCGTCTGCCGCCATTACCTGCCCAATGGCCGGCGGCAGGGCCGCTACTGGATCGCGGGCGATGTCGAGAACAGCCGAGGCCGCAGCCTCTATGTCCGCCTGACCGGGCCGACCTCGGGGCCGGGGGCGGCGGGGCGCTGGACCGATGCTGCCACTGGGGCGTTCGGAGACCTGCTGGATCTGATCGCCGCCAACCAGCGCCATGGCTCCCTGCGCGACACGCTGGACGAGGCGCGGCGCTTCCTGAGTCTTCCTCGCCCCGTGCCAGTCGCGACGCTTGCTGCGCCTGCACCCACGGGCTCTGTGCAGGCCGCACGCCGCCTGTGGGCCATGGGCCAGCCGATCACGGGTACGCTCGCCGAACGCTACCTCGGCGCGCGCAGCCTCACCGATCTCGGGGCGCTTTCCGTGCTCCGCTTTCACCCAGAGTGCTTCCATCGCGGCGAGCACGACCCGCCGGATGCACCACCGCAACGCTGGCCCGCGTTGCTTGCGAAGATCACCGATCTCGACGGGCAAATGACGGGCCTGCACCGGACGTGGTTAGACCCGGACACCGCAGGCAAGGCCCCGGTGATCCCGCCGCGCAAGGCGATGGGGCACCTGCTTTGGCACGGCGTGCGCATCGGCACGGCCACGGATGTGCTCGCCGCTGGCGAAGGCCTCGAGACCATGCTCACGCTCCGCCGTGCCTTGCCGGTCCTGCCCATCGTCGCGGCGCTCTCGGCCAGTCATCTCTCGGCCCTGATCCTGCCCGCGGCCCTGCGCCGCCTCTACATCGCCGCCGACCGGGACGCCGCCGGTCTTGCTGCGACCGACACGCTCGCCAGCCGCGCCGCCGCCGAGGGGATCGAGGCGGTCCGCCTGCTCCCGCGTCTGGGCGATTTCAACGACGACCTCGTTGCGTTCGGGCTGCTCGATCTGCGCGCGCATCTCCGCCCGCAGCTGGCGCCCGAGGATGCTGCCACGCTCCTTACGCAGCACGGCGACTGACCCGGGTCTACCGTACGCGCCCCGGTCACCTTCCCCCGTCAGAGCCCCCGCCTCCGGACCTTCCGAGAGGGGCGAGACGGAGCAGAGCCCGGGCAAGCCCGCAACGGCAAGCCGTCCTCCGCTACGCTCCGGCCGCCGCATGCGCGGCGGTGCAGGCCCGTCCGGCCCCCGCTGTCCCGTCGCCCGGGAAGGCCCGCGAGAGGCGCGGGTCAGACAGCAGGGGAGACCCCGACCATGACCGAGATCCAGACCCGATCCACCACCGCCATCGTGCTGGAGCAGCTTCAGCTTTACGGCCACCGCCCCTTTGCCGACGAGCCCGACCCGCGCCCGCTGCCCGAGCCCGACACCCTGCACGGGGCCGTCGCCGACATCCTCGACGCGCTGGTCGCGACGCTGTCGGACACCCGCCTCGAGCCCGACCTCGAGGATGCGCTCTGGCAGGCTGTGAACCTCTTCCACCGCATGGCGACCCGCGTCGAGCGCGACCTCGACGCCAACGAACAGGCGCAGCGGCGGTCGCAGCGGGAACAGGACGGATCGGAAATCCGCTCGGTGGAACTCGAGACGCTGATCGCCGAGGGTCTGTCGCTGATCGAGCGGCGCAACGCCTGGGAGGCGATGCGCGATCTGGCCGCCGAGGGCTTCGAGGCGCATCTCGGCCAGGTCTGGCACCCGCGCAGCGGCAGCCATGTCCGCCACCGCAGCCTGACTGCCGCGCTGATCGACAGCCGCGACCACCTCGCCGCCCGGCGCCGGACCGAGTTGCAGCCGCTCATGCCCGCGGGGCCGAAGATCGCCTTCACTGGCGGGGCCGATTGCGCGGACCATGCCGCGATCTGGGATGCGCTCGACCGGGTGCGCGCCAAGCATGCCGACATGGTGCTGCTGCACGGCGGCGCCCCGCGCGGGGCCGAACGCATCGCCGCTGCCTGGGCCGACAATCGCGGCGTGACGCAGATCGTCTTCAAGCCCGACTGGACGCGCCACGGCAAGGCCGCCCCCTTCCGGCGCAACGACCAGCTCCTCGAGGTGCTGCCGATCGGGCTGATCGTCTTCCCCGGCTCCGGCATCACCGACAACCTCGCCGACAAGGCCCGCGCGCTCGGCATCCCGCTCTTCGACTTCCGGGCGAAGCCTGCTCCGGCCTGATCCGCAGCGGCAACACGCCGCCGACGCCCGCGCCGGTCCCTCCCGGCGCGGGCCGCTTTCTGCTATGCTGAACACGCGTCAATCGGAGGGGGTGGCGGCGCGATCCTTAATCAAAAGGAGCCATCCCATGCTGGCCTCGGCCTTCCTCACCGCCTTCGGTCTCGGCGCCATCTGCTGGCTGCTGTTCACCCTCGCCGTCTATGCGCTGCCCTTCTGGCTCGGCCTCTCTGCCGCCTTCTGGCTGCACGCGACCGAACAGGGCATCCTCGCTGCGATCCTCGGCGGCCTCGCCGTCGCGGGCGGGGTGGCGATCCTCGGCGAGATCGTCTTCGCGCGCCTGCGCTCCGTGCCCCTCCGCCTTGCGCTCGGTCTCGTCTATGCCATCCCCGCAGGCCTCGCGGGTTTCCATGCCAGCAAAGGCCTCTCCGCGCTCAGTGGTACCGGCGAGGCCGCGGGCCTCGTTCTCGCCGCCCTCGCCGCGCTGTTCATCGGGGGTACGGCCTTCGCCCGCGTCGCCGGCTGGCCCGAGGCGGGCGGCTTCGCGGGGGACGCCGACAGCGGGGAACAGGCCGCGCCTGGAGGCGTGGGTGGTCTCCCGGCACCACGATCAGGTGTCGGATCGGTAGGCAGATCGGCAAGGCGGCATCGGCATCCCGCCCGAGGCTGAGAGGGTCGCGGCCCCGAGGGGCCGAATCGGCTTCGATCAACGCCAAATCTGCGTGGTCCCGAACTGTGGTCCCAGAGGTTTGGGTGGATCATGGCTGACCGGGACGAAGAACCCCACCCGCCGCCTGCACGCCGGTGCCTGTCTTCGCGCGACGCCCGGTGCCGGGGACTTGTGCGGTTGCCATGTGGCCTGTGAGCTTCTCCTCCGGGGTCCGTTCCCGCATCCTGCGCGGCCTCTCAGGTGGCTGATCTGACCGGGACCGGCTGACGCCTCGACCGCCTGGGCCGCAACGGCGCGTCCGGAATTTCTTCCCCTGGCGGGTCCCCCGCCATTCCTCGCGGGACAAGAAAGACCGGCCTTGCCGTCCTCCGCTGGCGCTGCGGGCCCGAACGGGCTGCGTCGGCGGATCGTCCCGGTCCTGACGATCGCCATCGAGGCCGCGATGGGCGCGGGCTCGGAGAGCCAGGAGGAAATCGACATGGCCACCATCGGAACCTTCAAGAAGTCCGGCACCGAATTCGTCGGCGAGATCGTCACCCTGAGCGTGCAGGCCAAGGGCGTGCGCATCGTCCCCGAGGACAGCCAGCCCACCGCCAACGCCCCCTCGCACCGCGTCTTCGTCGGCCGCGCCGAGATCGGCGCCGCCTGGTCGAAGCGCTCGGCCGAGGGCCGCGACTACCTCAGCCTGAAGCTCGACGACCCGAGCTTCACCCAGCCGATCTACGCCAACCTCTTCGACGACACCGTGATCGAGGGCGGCGAGGAGACCTTCTCCCTCATCTGGTCGCGCCCCACCACCCGCCGCAACGGCGACTGACCGCGACACCGCCCCGCCCGGAACAATCCGGGCGGGGCGGGCCACATCCTCCTGCACCCTGAGCCGCCCCAGTGAGCGCGGCACCCAGGAACGTCGTGCTCCGGCCCAGAGCGGACGCTCGGCGAGACCCTTGCTGCATGGCGACTTTCTCTTAAGCCGCGCTTCAAGGCGCGTGCAGCAAAACCCTTCGCTGCCTTTGGCCCGAGAGCTACGGCCGTTCATTCGCGAGCGCCGACCTTATTTGATCAAGGGGCGCGTACGCGAACTCCCCGCCAAGCGACCAGCCTTCAGCGTCGCAGACGTCGAGGAGTCTGCGCTCGAACCTGTGTGCCTCGCCGCCGTTCGGAAACATGCGCATTCCCAGAGGAATGTATCTGATCAACGAGCTCGGCGGCAGGTCGGAAGACAATTCAGCGATCCGGCGCTCGAGGTCCATCGTCCGCCCCAACTTCACAAGCCTGAAGCCGTCTTGAATGGCGGTTGACGGTGCGAGCGTCTCAAGCAGCCCATCGATCAGGAGGAGATAGACGCCGGTGGCCCCGTCCACTATCAACCCCGATCGCACCCCGAATGCGGGCATCGGCCCGCGGGAGCTGTGTGCTGGCGGCCTCAAGTTGCCGCTGGAGGCAGAGCGCCTGATCCTTGAGACCTCGGCCTCGAGCCCCGCCCGGTCGCCAACGAACTCCTCCCAGACGACGCGGTCAATCGCCCCGCCCTTGCGTAGTCCCGCGTTGCGGGCCGCCGGGGTCTCCGGATCCTGTTTGGGAAGTTGCGTAGGCGCATAGCTATGCCCGCGGGATTGCGGAACGACGGCAGCACAGCGCGCCCGTCGCGCCGACCGATGGTACGAAGCACTGCCGATAGGGCGATAACCTCGGGGTGTGCCTTCTCGGCCCGCGGCGCGTTCAGATACGGGTCCATTAGCAGGATGGTCTCATCACGAGACCAGTCCGGATTCCGCCCCTTGGGAGTCGGCCCCGGCGAAACCTCCTCGTCCAGAGAATCCATTGGCTTCCGCCCTCTTCAATGCCATCGACGGAAAGCGCCGGGTGAACGCAATTGTCTGATGACCTCTGAATCCTCGTCGTATAGCGTATCCGCAAAGCGTTCCGGAGCTGGTGACGAATTGACAATCTATCTAGACAATATGGCCGCCACGCCAGTCGACCCGAGGGTGGCGGAACGCCACCGCGCGTCGATGACCGACAACCCAGCGAATGCCCACAGCTCGGAACACTCCCTCGGTGTAGACGCTAAGAAGGCGATCGACAAGGCTTCCTCGGTGCTGATCAGCGCGCTCGGCTGCGACGACAGCGAGATCACCTTCACGCCTGGCGCCTCTGCCGCGTTGTGGCTCGCTGTCGAGGACGTGATCGGGCGTGTCGTTGGCCGGCCGGCACGGATTGCAGCGACCGAGACCGAGCACCCAGCCCTGCTTGGTGCTCTCCGCCGAGCGGAACGCGACGGGCGCGTAACGCTCGCGATGATTGCGGTCGACGAACACGGCGCACCAAGGATCGATGCCGTCGAGCAGGCGCTTAGCCGGGGCGCCGACCTGCTGTGCACGATGTCCGCAAACAACGAGATCGGCACGATTACCGACATCCCTTTAGTGGCGGCAGTGGCGCGGCATCACGGTGTCCGGCATCTCGTCGACGCCAGCCAATCCGCCGGACGGATCGAGATGTCCGGTGTCCTCGACGCCGACCTCGTCGTCGTCAGCGGTGCGAAAGCCTATGGGCCACGACGCGCAGGCGCGCTTCTCGGAAAACTGAGCGGTCACGCTGCCCAGTTGGCCCACGAAGTCTTCGGAAGCCCCGACGCGCCTGCAGCGGTCGCGCTCGCCTACGCCATGTCACTCCGCGCATCCGAGCGCGAGGTCGACGAGCGGCGGCTTGCTGCGATGCGCGACGCGCTGCAATTGCACCTCGTTGACGCGGTCCCGGGGCTCCGCGTCAACGGCAGTCCGTTCGCGCGCCTAGCCGGAAGCCTACACGTGTCCACTCCACACCTTCCTGGTGAAGCCGTTGTCGCCCGGCTCTGGGGGCAGGTCGCCCTGTCGACCGGGGCTGCCTGCCAATCGGGCGTGCCGGGTTCCTCACATGTGCTCTCTGCCATGGCCCTTCCCGAATGGGCCCAGGAGGGAGCCGTTCGCATCGGAATCGGTCGCTTCAATACCGAGGACGAGGTTGCACAGGCCGGTGAGTTGATCGCCGCCGCGCTGAACGCAGCTACGCCCGTACGGAGACACGCATGACACTCGCTACCGTCCGCCCACGCTTCAGCGGGCACGAGACGTTCGCCTGCCGCTTCGCCTGGCTGCCCAAAGCCGTCCGTCTGATCGCTCGGGATCCGAAGGCGCTCTCCGACGATAAGCGTGCGATCCTTGAGTTAGGCCTAGGCAAGAACATGGTCCGCGCGCTCAGATTCTGGTTGGAGGCGTTCGAAGTCGCCTCTGCGAAGGCTGGCGCGTGGTCGCTGTTGCCGTTCGGCGAAGCGCTGTTCGGCGACGATGGCCTTGATCCCTACATCGAACGCGTCGAAACGCAATGGCTGCTCCATTGGCGTCTCAGCACGGCGATCGAGAACCCGTTGTTCGCTTGGCGGCACATCCTCTATCGCCGGATGCGTCCCGACTTCACGCGTTCCGAGCTTCTAGCCGAGATGCGCACCGAGGGAGAGCGGCTCGGCTACGAACACTCCGACGTCACTCTGCTCCAGCACGCCGACGTTTTCATCCATAGCTATCTCGGTTCGCTCAATCCCGCCTCGCCGGAGGACGCACTCGACGGTCCGCTCGTCGATCTCGGCCTGCTCCGGCGGCTCGGTCGACGTCGCGGGGCCGATCGCATCGAGCCCGTGTTCACCCTCACGCGGATCCCGATCGGCGAGATCGGCGGCAGTGTCGTGGACTATGCGATCGCCAGCTATTGGACCGCGCGCCGCGCAGGCGAGTCCGTCGTGACCTTCCGCGACATCGCCTACGGTGAGGGTTCCCCGGGGGCGACACTGCGTATGGAGACGGACGATCTGCGCGACCATCTCGAGCGTTCGCCGGCTCTCTGGTCCTACCGCCCTTCAGGCGACGCCGGCAGCGTGACAGCAGTGGCAGACCTCGACCTCGCACACCTCCTGCGGGAGATTTACGCGTGAGCAAGACGACCATCTTCGATCTGCTGGGCGCGCCCGGCATGTTCTACCGCTCTGTAGCGCTCGAGCGCGATGCCGGCGATGCCGCGGCCGGACATTCGTTCGTCATGACGCCGTGGCTCGAGCGCGGTGCAGCTGAGATTCTGTCGGGCATGCAGCCAGGCGGAACGCGGCGAGCCTGGCGGATGATCGGCGACTTCGGTGTCGGAAAGTCTGCGCTCGTCCTCGCTATCGTCCAGGCACTCGACCCGCGCGTGTCCAAGCCGGAGATGCCAATGCGGCGCCTCGCCGAGACAGTCGGCGGTGTTCCTCGGATGTTCCCGCTGATTGTCACAGGATCGCGGGACGGACTGTCGGCAGGCCTAGCCGCGGCGATCGCGCAAACGATCGAGACAAAAGGCCTCGTTCAGCCGAAGCGGGCAGCCAAGCTGGCGAAGATCGCCGACCCGTTCGATGCCATCACCAAGCTGCGCGACGCTCTCCGTGAGACCGGCGCGTTCGATGGCCTACTTCTGGTTATCGACGAGATGGGCAAGTTCCTGGAGGCAGCCGGCGAGCAGGAGGGCTTCGACGTCTTTCGGCTACAGTCACTCGCCGAAGAGGCCGCCAGAAGCGGCGACGCGCCGCTCTCGGTAATTCTCATCCTTCACAAGGGATTCCGGTCCTACGCCGAGGACTGGCGCATCGCCCGCCGAAGCGAATGGGAGAAGGTGGCAGAGCGGTTCGATGAGATGGTCTTCGATCACCCGCTGTCGCATACCGCCGCGCTGCTATCGGCCGCCCTGTCAGTCGACGAGACGGCGATCCCGGCCAAGGCCCGAAAGGAGTATCTGGATACGGTCGAGCGGGTGCGCGCGCTCGGTTGGCTGGGTCCACGCAGCGGGAAGGGGACTGGCGGCTGCTGGCCCATCCATCCGGCAGCCATCCCGGTGATGGCGCGGTTCTTCGCGACCTTCGGCCAGAACGAGCGGTCGCTATTCGGCTTTGCCGCCAGTGAGGAGCCGAGTGGGCTCCGCGCGTTCGCGGAGGAGACACTCGCCACTGAGGGTCTTTACGGCATCCGGCACTTCTTCGACTATGTCGCTTCGTCGTTCGGCCACAGGATGACGTCGCGCGCTGGTGCCGGCGAATGGTCGCGGATCAACGCCGTGCTCGACCGGGCCACCGAAGCGGATGCCGTCGAGAGCGCGGTCCTCAAGACGATCGGCATCTTGAACGTGCTCGACGCCCCTGACCTCCCCGCAACGTGGGATGGCGTCCGCGCGACCCTCGCTCCGGACTTCGAGACCGATGAAGTCGAGGCGGCGCTTGACCGTCTCGTTGTCGGAGGGCTTGTCTTCCGCCGGCCCGGTCGCGCCGAGCTCCGGCTGTGGACCAGCCGCCGCGTCGACCTGTCCGCCATCTGGTCCGATGCCGAGCGGGAGATTGATGCCCGGAACGTGATCGACGAGTTGCCGCGCCATCTCTCCAGCCTGCCGGTCAGACCCCACGTGCTCGCCCGCCGTCACTCTGTGACGACGGGCACAAATCGCCGCTTCGCCGTCCGTTGTACCCACACTTCCGCCCTGCAAGGCTATGGCGGCCACGGGAACGCCGACGGCGGGATCGTCGCGGTCCTGTGCGGCAACACCGAGGATCTCCGCATAGCCCGCGCGTGGTGCGCCGAGATAACGAGCGTGGACGACGCGATGATCGCTATCGCTGTACCGCCGATAGCCGATCTCGGCCATGCGATGGTCGATCTGCTCCGGCACCGCTGGGTCATCACGAACGCCTCCTCTTTGCAGGAGGATGCCCACGCCACCGCCGAGATCGAACGAAGCATTGGCGACTTGGAGGCGCGCTTGGTCGCCTCAATTGAGGCTACCCTCGGTCTACGCGGCCACGCGCCGCCGTGCCCGCTCGACGTCTTCTGGAGGGGCGAAGCCTCTCCCTTGGACGGCCCTATCCACGCGCTGGTGTCGACGCTGTGCGACAGAATCTATGACCAGGCTCCGCTTGTCGAGAATGAGCTGGTGAACAAGCAGTCGCTCACTTCGGCTGGCGCAAGTGCGCGTCAGCGGCTGATCGAGAAGATGTTCTCCGACGCGCATGATCCGGAACTCGGATTCGCTGAAGGCAAGAACCCGCCGGAGCGAGCGCTCTACCTGTCGCTGCTGCGGCGCGGGGGCCTACACCGCGAGCGGGCCGGTACGTGGACGATCGCGCCGCCAGAGCAAGGTGAGGACCCACTTCGGCTGGCGCCAGCGCTCTCGGCGATCGACGCCTGCCTCTCCGGTTCGGAGGAGCGTGTGCCCGTCCCTGCCGTCTACGCTGCGCTGGAGGCGCGACCGTTCGGTGTGCGTCCTGGCCTCGCGCCGCTGCTCATGGCTGTGGTGCTCGCCGCTTCAGGCCACCGCGTTGCCCTCTTTGAGCGGGGCACCTACTGCCCTCGTATTGACGGCGCTGCGTTCATGCGCATTCTCAAGTCGCCCGAGCACTTCTCGCTGCAGCTTGTCGCACTCGAGGGCATCCGCGCCGATGTGTTCCGGCGCTTGGCGGAGTTGCTCGACCGCCACCCAGAGGAGTCAGGCATCCGAACCGTGGTCGATCCGCTGATCCGCTTTGGTGTCGACCTACAGTTCCACGTCCAGTACACCGCAGCGATCAGCGCGGAAGCCCGCGGCGTGCGAGGTGCGCTTGCCAAGGCCCGCAGCCCGGTCGACTTGGTCTTCAATGACTTGCCCGTAGCTTGCGGGATGGAGCCCTTCGGCCACGACAAACGGCCGGACGTGACCCGAGTCAACGAATTCGTCGCCCGGCTCGACGCCGCGATCACCGAACTGCGCAGCTGCTATCCGAAGCTGCTTCAGGAGATGCGCCAATTGGTGCTCGAGACCCTGGGCGCCAAGGACCGCGCGTCGCTTGCCGAACGCGCGGCCTCCCTGACGTTCCGCCTGACGGAGCAGCACCTTCGCACTTTCGCGTTTCGCCTAGCCGATAGAGGACTATCCGAGGAAAAGTGGATCGAAGCCTTGGGTGGCGCAATCCTGAGCAAACCGCCGGTCCGCTGGCTCGACCACGACGTTTCAACATGGCGGTCGCGGCTAGCAGATGTCGCCTCGCAGTTCCGGCGCGTCGAAGCCATTGCATTCGGAAAGGGCGAATCCAAGCGCAACGCGGTTCGCGTGTCCCTAACTCGCGTCGATGGTCGGGAGCGCGCAGTGATTGTCGACATTGACGACCTCAGTGAGGATCAGTCGACCGTGCTAGGCGCGATCGAGCGCATGGCGATCGAGGCAAACCTCAGTCTGGACACGGTGGCGGCGATGCTGACACTTGAGAGCATGCAGAAGGATAAGGACATGGACCTGGGCCTGCACGAAGTGGAGCGAGAGCACGGATGACTCGCCATGTGTTGAGCCTGTCGGGTGGGAAGGACAGCGCGGCGCTAGCAGTATACCTGCGCGATCGTGTGCCGGAGATGGAATACATCTTCCATGACACGGGCAAAGAGCTTCCCGAAACCTACGACTACATGGCCCGGCTGGAGAGCATCCTCGGTCGGGAGGTCACCCGCACCACGCCCGACGACCCGTTCGAGCATTGGCTCGCTGTGTACGGCGACATGCTGCCGTCGAACCAGCGGCGCTGGTGCACGAAGATGCTGAAGCTGAAGCCGTTCGAGGCCTATATCGGCGACGATCCCACCATCAATTACGTCGGCCTTCGCGCGGACGAGAAACGTACCGGATACATCAGCACCAAGCCGAATATTGTCGCAGTCTACCCCTTCCAGGAGGACGGCTTGGTTCGCG
This sequence comes from Amaricoccus sp., assembly GCF_036846665.1. Taxonomy (NCBI): domain Bacteria; kingdom Pseudomonadati; phylum Pseudomonadota; class Alphaproteobacteria; order Rhodobacterales; family Paracoccaceae; genus Amaricoccus; species Amaricoccus sp. Next base: position 14,288 of record NZ_DAIUBO010000037.1, read on the forward strand.
CGGACGTGATCAGGATCCTTGAGGACAGCGGTCTCGGCCTTCCGCCCTATATGGAATGGGGCCGCTCGCGCTCGGGCTGCTACTTCTGCTTCTACCAGCAGAAGATCGAATGGGTCCGCCTGAAGCGAAAGCATCCCGAGTATTTCGAACGCGCCAAGGAGTACGAAGTCCGCAGCGCTGCGGTCAGCAAGAGCTTCACTTGGTGCAGCGGGGAATCACTGACTGAGTTGGAACAGCCTGATCGGATTGCACAGATCGAGCGCAACCATGAAGCGTCGATGGCTAGGCGAGCGGCCAAGCGTGAAAACCTCCCGCTGTCGGCGGTGTTGGGTGGAGCGGAGATCGACGAGGAGGAGCCTGAAGGATGCCTGATCTGCTCGATCTAGGAGCGTCTACAATCTCAGCACGCTTAACCCACGTTCATTTGATACACACCCCGGGTGTGACCAATGTTGCAACTGGAAGCGCCGCCGACAAATTTTCTTTGAGGAGGCGCTTCAATATCATGGTTAATAGTATCTCCACTTCAATTGGCAAATAGGCCATGTCCTTCACCTTCGCAGCACGAACCCTATTAGAATTAGGGAAGGAGTTGATTAGCTCGGACGAGGTCGCCCTCTACGAGCTGATCAAGAATTCTGTCGACGCGCAGTCGCCAAATATCCGCATCGTTGCGCGCGTAGTGCTTGACAATTCGGGACTGCAGCAGGCGCTGGACACGATTAGGGGTATCGGAAGGGATCCGAAGCTGCCCCCCGCGACCGTGAAAGAAGTTCTTGCACTCATTAGAGCCGCCAAACCCGACAACGTGACGGATGAGTACTTCGCTGCGTTTATGGCGGAACTGGAATCGGCGAAGGACACTGGTGCGCTGACCAATCGACTACAAGAGGCTTACAGACAGCATAATTGGCTGGAGATTCGCGACTACGGCTCGGGTATGTCATTGGTTGATCTCAGAGATATCTTCCTGCGAATCGGTACCAGATCGCGTCGGGCCGATAATATCGCTGGAGGACAGTATCTTGGCGACAAGGGTGTTGGACGCCTTTCTGCAATGCGACTTGGGGAGCGGCTAAAGGTCACGACGACTAAGTCGGGCGAGCGGACATGGCATGAACTGGATATCGACTGGCGACAATTCTCGCACGACCGTGAAATGGACATCAATGAAGTCGCAATCACACCCATCGATGGCGAGTTGAAGAGCGACCCAGCTGTCCAAGGCACGACCATCCGCATCTCAGACCTTAATGGGCAGTGGAGCTTGGATCGCTTTCGGGAGCTGTTGCAGGGCAAGATTGCACGGATGATAGACCCGTTTGAGCCGGGGGCCGCCAACCGGCTCCTGGAGGTGCACCACAACACCACGCGGGTCCTAGTGCCTTCCGTTCCTCAGTCCCTGCTCAAGGCTGCGCACGCTTCTGCCCGCGGCGAGTTCAAGTTTGAGGATGGCGAACCGGTGCTTGCGGGCACTGTTGCCTACCATCGCTACGGGCAATTCCGGGACCTTAACCAGCGCGGAGCGGAGATCTATTCCATCACTCAGCAGGGGGTGAAGCGGCGGGGCAAGAAGGGCCACGCCGCGTTTCAGAATGTCGCGATCAGGCCCGACGCACTAGCAGGGCTTGGGCCCTTCAAGTTTGATATCTACTGGTTCAATCGACGCATCGTTGAGCCGGTGCCTTCGCTCACCGGAACTGCATCTGAGACAAGGGACCAAGTTGCGCAGTGGTCGGGCGGCCCGATGCTCTACCGCTATGGCTTCCGCATCCTGCCCTACGGCGAGCCCCAAGATGACTGGCTGAATCTTGACGTGGTTGCCTTCGGTGAATCTGGATTTAAGCTCAACCGACAGCAGGTAATTGGCCGCGTACGAGTCTGGTCGCCCCACACCGCACTCAGCGAGCAGACCAACAGACAGGGTCTCATAGACTCGGATGCGGCGAGCGCCCTACGCACAATCATGATGTGGGTGCTGCATGTTGAACTGCGGAATCTAATTAATGAGATAGACAAGGCAGAACAGCTAAGCAAGCGGCAGGCAGAGGAGAAGGCACTGGCCTTCCGCGACACGCAGCACGAAGTCGAGCGGGCGGTTAGCGAGCTTCGTGCGAAACTGGATCCTTCCGCGAGGCCTCTTGTGGACCGTGTCACGCGAGGCGTGAACACGCTGGCAGAACAGTGTGCGGCCTTAGTCGGACGCGTTGACGCCGCCGTGAAGGAGGTCACCGACGAGCGAGAAAAATTTGTCTATCTCGCCGGCATCGGCCTGATGACTGAATTCATTTTCCACGAGCTTGACCGTGCGGTCGGGCATACGCTGAGGCTTCTCCGTGACACACGCCGGGACGACAGCGGAGCCAATCTACGGGCGCTGGAGGCGCAGCTCATCACTCTGCAGAAGCGCATATCGGAATTTGATGAACTCACCGGCGAGAGGAGGCAGTCGAAAACTGCCTTCGATCTGGCGGACGTGGTCAATGACGTGCTCAACAGCCATGGTAATGAGTTTAGACGCCATCGCATCGAACTGGAGAAGGACACGCCATCCTGGCGGATCAAGGCCAACAGGGGGATGGTTATTCAGATACTTGAGAATCTCCTCGCGAACTCCGTTTACTGGCTGAAGCAGCAGGAGAAGTATCAGACAGGCTTTGAGCCAAAGATCTGGGTGAGGATCGATCCGTCGGCAAAGATCGTTACGGTCGAAGACAATGGTCCTGGAATCACACCGGAGCGAAAGGAGTTGATCTTCCAGCCATTCATCACCTCTAAGCCTGCTGCGCAAGGGCGTGGCCTCGGGCTCTATATCTCGCGGGAACTGGCGCAGCATCATGACTGGCAGCTTTATGTGGATTCTGACCTCGGTCTTCATCGGGCTGGCCGGTTAAGTCGTTTCGTTTTGGATATGAGCCCATAAGATGGAACACGAGGCACGCGTAAAGACGGCCATTGAGCAGGGCGGCATTCTCAGCGTGATTGTCATCGATGACGCGTTCGATCCGCCAGCCGTGGGAGACGAGGACGCGGGTCCGCTCATGGACCTACTCACAAAAGGGGAACACGAGGTCGCCCGCCAACGTTCAGGGCTTACTTCGGAGGAGATTGGCTCCGCGATCGAGGCCCTGCAGAACACCGAATATGCCGAAGAGGCGGTCACCAGTGTAGTTGCAAAAATCTACGCCAAATACGTCGAGAGCTTTGAGTCGATATATGATCCTGCCGGCCGCTTCAACCTGCTCAAGGGCTCGAACCTGAGCTTCGTCCGTCCACTTCTCAGGCTGCTGAGCAAGTGCAATGGCGTCAGGGTCGTACGGATCGGCTCGAATGATGCCGCCGCGGAACTCGGCGCCGAAGAGGCGCAGGTTGTGTTCGTCGACTACTATCTCGATCGAAGCTTCAATCAGGATTCGGATCCAGATGGACAGCAGGGCGAAGCGGCTCGTGCGGCGTCAATCCGCGTGCTTCGAAGCGTGCTAGACGCGCAGCCGGGTACCGGTCCTTCGGTCATGCTGATGTCCTCCCATGCCGTCGCAGATCGGGCGCCGGACTTTCGGAAGGAAGTGCGTGGCGGCAAGAATCCTATCTTCGCAAGCCGGTTTCAGTACATGGCCAAAGAAGATCTCAAGGAGGAGCGGGACGGTAGCATTGAGATCGCACCTGGTGCGGCAGATGCTCTTCTCGATATCGCGCAGAGGCACGCGTTCGCAGGTGCGATCGAGGACGCCCTCACGCACTGGAAGAAGGGCGTAGATACTGCCCTCGAAAGCACTTGGACTACGATCACAGAGCTTGAGCTTAAAGACTTCGCCTACTTGTCCCGCTTCCGGCTTGCCGAAGAAGGGCAACCGCTCAGCACCTATCTCGAATGGTTCTTTAGCGAAGTTCTCGTGGATGCGATCGCCCGTAGCGTGGCTTGGGACGTCCCGAGTTGGGCCGTTCTGGATGCTGCCGGCAAGAAAGGCAATCCCGGCAGTCAGATAGAGGGGGCATTCGACGGTCCGACAGGTGCCGTAGCGAAGCTCTATTACCGCGCCCGTGTAGACGAGCGTCCTGATCGTCAGAATAGGGACATGCGGGTGGGCGACATCTATATCGGTACGGAGCCCGGTGAGGTACTGGCGGTAGTCACGCCGGAATGCGACTTGGTTGCACGCAAGAATGGCAGACGTGCCGCACCTCGGCTAACTGTCGTCGGCGGCAAGCTGCAACCATTGTCGGGGCCGGACACTTCGGTCTCGGACTTTCTAATTCGCGACAACGAACTGGTAAATGTCCTCTGGAACACAAAGGATGTGCGAACGATCGAGTACGGGAGTATCGGCATCGAAGGCGGGTACACGCTTCTAGGCACGCTTCGGCCCCTATATGCCTATGAATTGCAGCGACGAGTGTTGAACGAGCTCGGGCGGATCGGTCTGGCAGTGGCTCCGGCTATGGCGATCAATGCGAAGGCTAGCGTAGTTGTTCGAGGCAAGGACGGCCCGCTCAAGCTCGAGCTCGGCGACGGCGTCGACGCTTCGTGCGCCGTCCTCCCGAAGCGAGGCGGCACTGACAAGCCGCGGGTCATCTATCGCCGCAGCTTCGTCAATGGGCTGCTTGAAAAACTGAGCCAAGCGAAGGAAGAAGTGCACGAAGATGCACAGGGCGTCCTAACCGAGCTGCTGCAACCGAAGAAGCAGGAAGAGTTCCGCCAGAAGCTTTTGCGTAATGGTCAGTTGGACGGTGAACTCGCCAGCGGCATAACCACAACACTCGCGCCAGAGCGCACGGGAAGTAAGGCCCCTTGGTGTCAGATTCTCGTGGAATTTCAGCGAGAGGATGCGGAGCCTATTCCGACGGATGACGAAGCAGATGCATCAACGTTTGATTGCCTGAAAGAAGCTTAGCCAAGCGTACTGGGAGGAGGGGAGGCGGCGTCGCCTACACACGAAAACCGCGGACCGAGCGAGATTGGCCATCGGGCGCTGACCTGAACTGATCCTGATGGGCCGTGCGCGAATGCGCCAAGGAGTTGCAGCTGACTACTGACGAGTGGAACGATCCTCGGTCGGAGTGGCATGACTGGCGCGAAGCCCACTGGGACAATTACATGAATGAAGCTAGGAGTGCTACACGATGAACGAATGGCTGTTCTGCTAGATTACCGTGGTCGCGATGCCGCACCGCCGTCAGGCTGCTTTCCGCCCACTGCGTCGCCCGGAACCACTGCTGTCCGCAGCGGCTTGGCACCAATGAGATCGGCTACCGTACTGTGCAGACCCGAAGTTTCGTGGGGTGGACGACCTTCTGGCGTCCCGGATAAACAACTCGAGTGACACGCAAACCCGACCTTTCACCTGAATCGCTCGAGGCCCTTGGCGCGCCTCGCCTCGCGGCGCTCATCGCCGAGGAGGCCTCCGGCAATGCCGCTTTCAAACGCCGGGTGATGGCGGCGCTGGCGGGGCGGTCCGGGGCGGGGGCGGTGGCGAAGCTGATTGATCGGCGGCTTGCAGGGCTGGCGCGGGCGCGGGCGTTTGTCGACTGGGACAAGGAGCGGGCGTTTCGGGATGATCTTGCGGCGCTGGTCTCGAGCATTGCCACCGAACTTGCAGCCGCCGATCCCGAGATGGCCGCCGACCGCCTGCTGCGCTTTGTCGCGACCCATGAGAGGGTCTTCGAGCGGATCGACGACTCCGGTGGCCGGATCCAGGGTGTCTATGCCGAGGCCATCGGCGCGCTGGGTCCGGTCGCGGCGCGCATGTCGGCTGCTGAGACCGGCGGTCTGCCGGCGCAGATCATGGCCGCGCTGGCGGAGAGCGAGCATGGCTACCTGCCGAAGGTGGCGGACCAGGTGATCCCGCATCCGCAACCCGCCGCGCGCGCCGAATGGGATGCCGACCTCGCTGCGCGCATAGCCGAGCGGCATGACGCCGAAGCCGGGAAGCGGGCCTCGGGCCGCTGGTTCTATTCGATGACGGATCAGTGGCACCGGATGCGGCAGGCACTGGCGCGGGCCGGGGGGGACCTCGATCAGGTCATCGCGCTGGAACGCGAGAAGCCCGAGGCATCGCGCGACAGTCTCGGGATTGCTGCGCAGTTGCTGACCGCCGGGCGCGCGGCCGAGGCGCTGGACTGGGTGCGAGCGGGCGACGCGCGGCGTCACAGCGTGCTGATGGGGCTCGATGGCGAGGACGAGACCGATGCCAGCCCTGCCGTGCAACAGGCGCTACTTGAGGCCGAGATCCTGACCGCACTGGGGCAGGTCGACGCCGCGCAGGCCTTGCGCTGGCAGCGGTTCGGCGAAACACTGGCACCCGCGCTGCTGCGCGCCCATCTCAAGGCGCTGCCGGATTTCGACGACATCGAGGCCGAGGAGGCCGCATTCGCGCTGGCGCTCGACCACGCCGATCCGGTGGCAGCGCTGCGCTTCTTCCTCGCCTGGCCGCGCGACGATCTGGCCGCGCGGGTCGTCATCCGGCATCACGAGGCGTGGTCTGGGTCTGACTGGCACATCCTGCCGCCCATCGCCGACCGGTTGCAGCATGAGAGCCCGCTGGCCGCGACGATCCTCTACCGGGTGCTGCTCGACGACATCCTCGCGCGCGCCAGATCGAAGGCCTATGGCCACGCGTCAAAGTACCTCGCGGCCCTTGATCGGCTCGCGGCTGCTAGTGAAACCGCCGGTGATCGGCCTGCCGATCTGTCCAGCCATGCGCAGTACCGCGAGGGTCTGCGCGCAATGCACGGGCGCAAGTCCGGGTTCTGGGCGCTCGTGGAGGGCCGGGTCACGCGTGACGTGCCGGTGCTGCGCAGTGGCCGCAGACCAAGCTGGACGGCAAGGTGAGTGCGCTTCCGGCGCTACGGTTCCGGAGGATCACGGTATTCGAGCAGCAATGCCGGCTCGACATCGAGCACAAGCGACAGATGCCAGAGCGTGTGGATCGTGACATTCTGCTTGGCGCGTTCCATGGAACTGATATGCGCGCGGTCGATGTCCAGCTTGGCGGCCAGCGCCGCCTGGCTCAGACCGGCGCGCTGTCTGTAATGCTTGAGATTTCGGCCAAAAACCGCGCGGATATCCATCCGCCAGTAAAGACCGCATCGCGTATTTTCGTGCGACGCACTATAATACGCGTAGCTGGAAGCAGGGTGCCCAACGAGCGGCGCGCTTGCAATCCGGGGGCGTCCCGGAGGATGGTAGAGATGCGTCCGGACGGGCGCCAAGAGGAACCATGTCTGCAAGCAGGACCATACCCACTGCCGCAGTCGTACCCTGGGACGATGCCCTGACCGACTACGACCGTGCGCATTTCGTGCTCTACATGCGGCTCATCGATGCCGAGGACAGCGGGGCGACGCTGGCCGAGATGGCGCATGTCCTGTTCGAGATCGACGCCGAGGCCGAACCCGAGCGCGCCCGCATGGCCGTCGAAAGCCACCTCGCGCGTGCGCGCTGGATGACCGAGGTCGGCTACCGCCTGCTGCTGCAGGAACGCGACGGATAGGCGGAGAATGCGCCTCGCGAGGGCGCTTTCGGCAGATTCACGCTCAGGTTGAGATTTCGCGGCGGTGCAGCGATGGTCGCACCGGCGCCCGCGCGCTACCTTCGTCGGTGTTCCGAGAAACGTGCTGCGGAGCTTCGCCATGACGCGGGATTGGCAGGACCGGCATGCCTATGACGTTTTCGACGAGTTCGATGTGTCGGGCCTCGCCTGGGAATGCTTGCGCCGCAACACCCGTTACCGCAAGGAGTACCCCCTGATGGACAGGGGGCATCTCTCCCCGTCCAGCTGGGGGTTGCGATTTCCCGGCTGATCCAGCGCAGGAAGCGCCCCGCGCCCCGGTGTTCTGGATCCCCAAGGCAGCCCCGGCCGCGGTGACGCTGCTCGCGCGTGTCGACGGATCGGATTCGGTCACGGTGACGCTCGATCCGGACAGCATCGACATTCGCCGCGAGGCCGACGGGCTGCTGCTCCTGCGCCTGAAGACCGGCGAGCTGCTGGCCCTGCGGCCATCGGACCTGCGCAAGCCGGTGGGAATCCTCCTGCCGCTCGATGACCGCTGGCCCGCGCGACAGGCGAACGCCGGGCGGCTGCGCGCCCGGCTTCTTGGCCTGCGCGCGCCCCCCGATCCGCTGACCCTGCAACAGCGCCGCCGCATCGCGATGGCGCTGCGCGCGCTGGATGCGCGCGAGGCGCAGGCGGGCCTGCGC
>NZ_DAIUBO010000038.1:0-22464 GCF_036846665.1 Amaricoccus sp.
CGGGATAGGCGCCCTCTGCGCGGATCCACATCTCGCGCGGGTTCACCACGCGGCGCTGCTTCAGCTTGAACGACACTTTGTTGAAGACGTTGTTCCCGATGTATTTTTCGTTGGTCAGCACCTGATGGACCGTCGCCCGGGTCCACGGTCGGTCGAGATCCGTGCGGTGTCCTTCGGCGTTCAGAACCTCCGCGATCTCGCGTTCGGGGCGCCCCTCGTTGACGAACATCTCGTACATGCGCCGGATGATCCGCTGCTCCTCCGCGGGGCCGGGGACCAGGATCACGCGGTCGGTCTGCAGGCTCTTCTGTTCCCCGCGGGACAGCTCGCCCTTCGGCTTGCCATTCTCGTCGATCAGGACGCGTCGCAGCCCGTATCCGGCTGCACCGCCCTGGCGATAGCCAAGCTCCACGAGGCGGCATTGCCCGGCGAAGACCTTCACCGACAGCTCGCGGCTGTACTCGCCCGCCATCACCCGCTTGACGGTCTTCAGGAGGTTCGAGCCGATGCTGCCGTCGTTCTCGAATTGCTCGCCGCAGTAGTGCACCCGGATCCCGGCACGGGAGCAGATGTGCTCGTGGTAGGCACCTTCGTCGGCATCCTGGAACCGGCCCCAGCGGCTGACATCGTAGACGAGGATCGCCTTGAAATCGGCCTGGCCCGACTGGACCTGGGCCATGAGGTTCTGCAGCGCCTCCCGGCCGTCGAGCCGCAGCCCGGAACGCTCTGAATCTTCGAACACGCGCAGGATCTGCAGGCCGCGGGCGGCGGCATAGCTGCGGATGACGTCCAGCTGGTTCTTGGTCGAATACTTCTGGTGATCGGTCGACATCCGGACATAGGCGACGGCGGGCACGTCGGGTTCCGGTACGCTGGCGCCAGGCTCCCGGCTTCCCTCACGCCATTGCATCTGCCCGGCTCCGGTTCAGTTCGCTGAAATGCGGTCTGGACGGGCCGGACCAATGTGAATGCTGCTGTCGCCACTCGACCATGCGAGCGCCGGAATGTCGTTTCCGGAATGCGGCAATTCCTTTCCGCACCGGACGTCCAGGCGGCGCACCTTCCTCGACGATCCGTGCGCACGCTCGAAAGTCTGCCGTGCCGTATCGCAGTGCATATCCGTGACCTTCAAGTGAATGGTCCGCTCCGACAAGCGGCCAAACGGGTCCGCAGCGGGAACTGATGGTTTCTGCCGTTTTCATGGCTCTCCAAAGATTTAGCGGAGAGAAACATGAAGATGCGCGTGAAAATGGGCACAGTTGTGCCGAAGATGGGCACAGTTGTGCACCTGGACGAGATCCCCGGCGACTATCGCGCGGCCGTGGCCATGGCGTTGCATGCGGAGCTCGGATCGAGCCACCGGGCGATCAAATCAGCCATGCGGTGGACGGGCGCCAGCGAGCGGACCGTGAAATATTGGTTCGCGGGCGAGCGGGGGCCGAGCGGCGAGCACCTCGTGTCGCTCGCGCGTCATTCCGATGCCGTGCTGATCGCGCTGCTCGCGCTGGCGGACCGGCTGATCGTGGAGGATGCCGAGGACCGGGAGAGCCGATAGGGGCGGCGTCCCGCGGTATCCGCATCCTTGGATCGTGTTCGTTTTTGGTTGTCTTGAATACGAACCAAGAAGGGAGCGTGCCATGTCTCGCACCACCACCATGACCGTCCGAGTGAGCGGCGCCTACGAGAACGTCAGCGAATACATCCGCGACCTGATCCGTCGCGACAAGGAACGTGCCGAGCGCGAGGCCTTCGATCGGCTGAAGGCCGACCTGAACCGCGTCTTCGCCGCGCCCGACGACAGCTACAAGCCGCTGACCGCCGCAGAGGTGGTCGCCCGCAACCGGAGTTGAGCCCATGGCGATCCGCGTCCACGAGGCAGCCTCGCTGCGTCTCGACGGGATTTGCCGCTACACCCGCGACCGGCGAGGCGAGGCGCAGGCCGAGACATACATCACCGGCCTGTTTGCCGCGTTCGAAGGGATCGAAACACGCAGTGTTGTGGCGAGGCCCGAGCCGGCCGAGTTCGGGGTGGAGGGGCATTTCTTCCGCTACGAGCGCCATTTCCTGCATTGGTGGCGTTTGTCGAACGGCGACGTCGGTATCGTCACCAACCTCTACGAGCGGATGCATCAGATGGACCGATTCAGGCACGACGTTGGTTAGGTTCCTGCGCAAAGGGAAAAACCTTCGCTCAGCCCGAACAGAAGCAGGTCCGCGTGTGGGGGAGGACGATGAATCCCGGCCCCGTCCCCTCCGCCACTTGTCCTCATGAAAGCGTTCTCCCGATCCGACCGCAGTCGGATTTTTCGTTGTTTTCGAGGGTTATGCGGGTGGGTCTGATGACGTCGATCGGCGACGGGAACGAGATCGAGCTCCGCCGCGACCTGTCGGATCGCGAGCGGGAGCTGCTGGCCCGGAGCGGGCTCGTGAACTGGAACCGCGAGCGGCGGGCAGAGGGCGATGAGCGCTCGCATCCCGCGACAGGCACAAGGAACGATCGCTCGGTCCGTTCGTTGGTGGAGACACCGCAACCAACGGAGGATTTCATGACCGTCGCACGCACAACCGAGATCACGGCGATGTCCCCGAGCAGCTTCGACGACGCGATCCGCGAAGGGCTGGAGCGCGCCAAGAAGACCCTTCACAACCTGAAATCCAGTTGGATCAAGGACCAGGAAGTGCTGCTCGTCGACGGCAAGCCGGACCAGTACAAGGTGACGATGAAGGTGACCTTCGTTCTCGATGGATGAGCGGCTCGCGGTCTCCGGGCGCGACGGCGTGGCCGAGCGCCTGGCTCCCGCTCCGCGCTACGAGTTCCGGACCTTCGGCAGTGACCTCTCCGGCACCTTCGCCCGGTTCCGGTCGCTCGGGGAGGAATGCGGCTCGGACGAGCGGGACGACGTCTATTTCATCGAGCGGCGGCGCGTCGAGGCCGGGCTGAAGCTGCGCGGCGACCTGCTCGACCTGAAGCTCCTCACGCGGACGAATGGCGAGCTCGAGCTTTGGGTGGCGGTCGACGCGGCGGAGCTGCCGATGAGCGGCCAGGAGATCTCCCAGCGCTTCTTGGCGCCGGCCGGGATGGCGCGTTTCGTCGAGGCGCGGTGCATCTACGATCAGGCGGCGCTGCTGACGGCGGCGCCGCGGCCCGATCTGCGGACCGGCGCGGTGCGCAAGCGGAGGCGGCGCTATGCCTTCGACAAGGCGCTGGGCGAATGCACCGAATTGAGGGTGTCCGGTCAGGGGCCGCTGCAGACCTGCGCCGTCGAGGGAACCGACGCGAGCCGCCTCGCGGCGCTGATCGGAGCCCTGGGGCTGGGCTCGGCCGGCAATGTCAGCTATCCGCGGCGCTTGCATGAAGCCGCGTTCGGCGAGGCGGTCTGAGCATGGCGGAAAAGCACACCGAGAGCTATCGCGGCATGCGGGATTTCTCGCGGACGCCGAAGCCCGAGGGCGGGTCGGGCGGCGCGCGCGGCAAGCCGATCTTCGTCGTCCAGCGGCACGACGCCTCGACCGAGCACTACGATTTCCGCATCGAGGTCGACGGTACGATGAAATCCTGGGCGGTGCCGAAGGGGCCGTCCACCGATCCGCGCGACAAGCGGCTGGCGGTGCCGACCGAGGACCATCCGGTCGAGTATGCCGATTTCGAGGGTGTGATCCCGGAGGGGGAATATGGCGCCGGCACGGTGCTGGTCTGGGACCGCGGGTCTTACGAGAACCTGACCAGGGACGAGGATGGCGGAGAGCGCGGCGTGGCCGAGGCGCTGGAGGCCGGGCACGTCGTGCTGCGGCTGCACGGAGAGAAGATCGCGGGTGGCTACGCGCTGCAGCGGATCGGCACCGGCGACGAGACGCGCTGGCTGCTGGTCAAGGTGGACGACGAGGCCGCCGATGCGCGCCGGAACCCGGTCTCCACCGAGCCGGACTCGGTGCTGTCCGGGCGCAGCATCGACGAGATCGGCAAGGACGGATGACGCGCCCGCTCGCCCGCCTGTCCAGGGAGGATCGCGAGCGCGCCAGGCCGGAGGCGTTGCCCGGCTGGCGGGCGCCGGCGCTGGCGACCCTGACCGATGAGGGGTTTTCCGATCCGGGCTGGATTTTCGAGCGCAAGCTCGACGGCGAGCGCGCGGTGGCGGTGGTGGGCGGCGGCCCGGCGCGGATTCTGAGCCGCAACCGCAAGGAGCTCGGCGATACCTACCCGGAGCTGGTCGACGCGCTGCGAGGCCGGGCCCGGTGCAACAGCGTGCTCGACGGCGAGGTCGTGGCCTTCAAGGGTGCCGTCACCAGCTTCGCGCGGCTGCAGGGCCGCATGCAGATCCGCGATCCCGACGAGGCGCGGGCCAGCGGCATCGACGTCTGCTACTACCTCTTCGATCTGCTGCATCTCGCCGGCCGCGACCTGCGCCCGCTGCCACTGCGCCAGCGCAAGGTGCTGCTGAAGGACGCGATCGACTGGGGCGATCCGCTCCGCTTCACCGCCCACCGCAACCGTGACGGCGAGGCGTATTTCCGCGACGCCTGCGAGCGGGGCTGGGAAGGGCTGATCGCCAAGTGCGCCGATGCATCCTATCCGGGCGGGCGCTCGCGGGACTGGCAGCGCCCGCCCGGCCTGAACCGCGAGATCGACCGGCGTGAAGGGCCCGGGCTGGCCGCGGGCCTTGATGAACGGCGTGCGGGCGCCGTCGACGATCCAGACCGGGCGGGTCACGAGACCATCGCCCGGCGGGCCCGCGGCTGCTCGGAGTCACGGGCGAGCGGCGAGAGCTCCTGCGGCGCGAAGTCGTCGACGGCGACGACCTTGGCGACCGCCTCGGCCGCGTCCCGCAGCCGCTCGGCCGCCTCCTCGTTCAGGACGCCGCGCTCCACGGCGTCGTCGATGCCGTCGGCGCGCGCCTCGCGCAGCTTGCGCCGGGCGGGCTCGGTCGCGACGACGGCATCGAAGGCCGCCTCCAGATCGCGGATGCCGCCCTCGGGGCCGCCGCAGTGCACGCCGGCGGTCAGGCGATCGCGAGCCTCCGAGGGCTCGAGCAGCAGCTCGGCGCAGGCGCGGACGCTGTCGTCGTCCGGACCCGGATCGCGCGGGCCGCGGGGCAGGATCGCGACGCGGGCGAGCCAGGCGAGAGGCCGGTTCGGAAGGGCGCGGAGCGTGGCGTCGAGCCGGCGCTCGATCGTGGCAGTGCCCGTCGCCATGCAGCAGGCGACGAGCGGCAGGTCCGCCTCGGGCCGGCCGTCGTCCTCGAAGCGCTTCAGGACCGCGGAGAGCAGATAGAGCTCGGAGAGCACGTCGCCGAGCCGGGCCGAGATCAGCTCGCGCCGCTTGAGCCCGCCGCCGAGGGTCAGCAGCGCGATGTCGGCGACCACCGCGAAGGCGGCGGCATAGCGCGAAAGCCTGAGGTAGTGGCGGCGGAGCACCGGCCCCGACCCCGCCGGCACCGGGCCGAAGCGCGCGCCGCTCCAGGCGCGGAGCCAGGCGGCGAAGAAGGTCCTGAGGCCATGCCCGACATGGCCCCAGAAGGCCCGGTCGAAGGCGTCGAGATCGTCGCGCTCCAGCGCCATCATCTCGTCGAGCAGGTAGGGGTGGCAGCGGATCGCCCCCTGGCCGAAGATGATCAGGTTCTGGGTCAGGATGTTCGCGCCCTCCACCGTGATGCCGACGGGGATGGCGCGGTAGAGGTTGCCGAGGTAGTTGGCCGGCCCGTCGATCACCGTCTTGCCGGCGTGCACGTCCATCGCGTCGTCGACGGCGATGCGCATCCGCCAGGTCGCGTGCGCCTTCACGATGGCGGAGATCACCGCGAGCTTGCGGCCCTCGTCGAGCCCGGCGCAGGTCAGCCGCCGGGCGGCGTCGAGCTGGTAGGCGGTGGCCGCGAGCCGGGCGAGCCGCAGCTGCACCCCCTCGAACTTGCCAATCGGCACGCCGAACTGCTCGCGGACGCGCGCGTAGGCGCCGGTGGTCCGGGCCGAGAGCGCCGCCGCGGCGGCGGAGAGCGAGGGCAGCGAGATGCCGCGCCCTGCGGCGAGCGCGCTCATCAGCATCTTCCAGCCCTGCCCGATGCAGTCGCGGCCGCCGAGCACGGCGTCGAGCGGCAGAAAGACGTCGTGGCCGCGGTTCGGCCCGTTCTGGAACGCCTGCATGCAGGGCAGGTGCCGGCGGCCGATCTCGACGCCCGGCGTGTCAGTCGGCACGAGCGCCACGGTGATGCCGAGCTCCTCCTCTCCTCCGAGCAGCCGGTCGGGATCGCGCATCTTGAAGGCGAGACCGAGCACCGTCGCGACCGGCCCGAGCGTGATGTAGCGCTTGTGCCAGTTGAGCCGCATGCCCAAGGTTCCGTCGTCGCCGCGGCAGACGATCCCCTCGTCGGTCATCGCCGCGGCGTCGGAGCCGGCCTCGGGGCTCGTGAGCCCGAAAGCCGGGATCTCGCGGCCGCCGGCGAGCCGGGGCAGCCAGTGCGCCTTCTGCTCCTCGGTGCCGTATTGCAGCAGCAGCTCACCTGGCCCCAGTGAGTTTGGGACCATGACGGTGACGGCGGCGGTCACGCTCCGCGTCGAGATGCGACGTATCACTTCTGACTGGGCATAGGCCGAGAACCCGAGGCCGCCATGCTCTTCGGGGATGATCATGCCGAAGAAGCGGTGCTCGCCGAGGAACGCCCACACCTCGGGCGGCAGGTCGCGCCACTTCCAGGTGATGCGCCAGTCGTCGAGCATGTCGCAGAGCTCGGCGCAGGGGCCCTCGAGGAACGCCTGCTCGCGCTCGGTCAGCTCGGGCTTGGCCGTCTCGAGCAGCATCTCCCATTTCGGCGAGCCGGTGAAGAGCGCGGCGTCCCACCAGACGTCGCCGGCCTCGAGCGCCGCACGCTCCGTTTCCGAGAGTTGTGGAAGCGCACCGCGGGCCCAGCGGAAGATTCCGCCGCTAAGGTATCTCTTGCGAAGGCCAGTCTCGG
This sequence comes from Amaricoccus sp., assembly GCF_036846665.1. Lineage (NCBI taxonomy): Bacteria > Pseudomonadati > Pseudomonadota > Alphaproteobacteria > Rhodobacterales > Paracoccaceae > Amaricoccus > Amaricoccus sp. Next base: position 6,945 of record NZ_DAIUBO010000038.1, read on the forward strand.
TCATTGTGCTCCCTCGACTGGCTGCATTCTCCGGCCATGTTGATCGCACGCCATATTGCTAGTCGAACGCCGGACGGGCCCCGAAGTTCCCGTGAGATCCAATGGGGGCGGGGAATTGGCATCGACAATCTACCCTACTAAGAGGCCAGCAACAGCGATGTGCCTGATTCCGAACCGGTGAAGTCCCAGGCTTGCCGGAAAATCTTGGAGGGGTGCATCCTCGCTGAAACCCGAGTGGACCGCGCCGGTTGCCGGCGGCGCAAGCAAGGTGGCACCCCATGTCGCAGAGAATACCGGCGTCGATGCGTTCCCGCCAATCCTTTTCCGTCCCGATCGCGGGTCGCCTTTCGTCGCCGGACGGGCTGGCCTAGCTGGTGCTGGCGGCCCGGGGCCACAGCGCCACCGGCACCAGGGCGCTCCCGCACCTGATGGCCGGCTCCAAGGAAGCCGCGGAGACCGCCGGCGCCCGAAGATCATCCCCGACGCCCGTTCCAGCGCGGAGCGCGCCCGCCGATCTATCCAGAAAAGCTCGGACTTGGCCATGTCGTCCAGTTCAACCATGCCAATTCTTCCGATCTGGATGCGGTGCCGTGCAGGTTCTGGCGGGCAACAAGTTGACTGGACGCCCCCCCTCATCGTCAGTCTCCGGGCACTCGAATTTACAACGATTCACACCAGCGTTTCGGTGATTGTGCCAGGCTGGCCAAGCTAGCTCTTGGAGAGGGGCTCTTGAATGTCTGATATCAGTGATGACCGACCCAGAGGATTTAGCCTTGATCTGGCGGTACGCGCGCCGGCTGGGTCGGTCGCCGCCGACATGGACCGTCTGGCGCTGACCTGGCTGCACATTGCCGTCGCGGTGGTGGCGGGTCTGGGCTTTGCCTTCGATCTGGTCGAGATCGCGCTCGGCAATGTCCTCTCCGCGGTGTTCAACGCTCCGCCCTATTCTGTCACGCCCGCGCAATTGTCCTGGCTGCTCTCGGCGATGTACATCGGTGCGATCCCCGGCGCGCTGATCGCCGGCTTGATGGCGGACCGCTATGGCCGACGGCGTGTTCTGGTCGCGGTGCTCTTGGTGCTCTGCGTCACCTCGATTGCCGCCGCCGGAAGCCCGGACATCGGGAGCCTGATTCTCTGGCGGATCGTCTCGGGTCTGGCCCTGGGGGCCTATCCGCCGCTGATGATGTCGTTCATCGCGGATGTCATGCCGCCCAAACGTCGCGGCACCGTGACCATGGTCATTGTGGGCATCGCGAGCCTCGGGCCGGTCGCGATGATCTTCGGCGTGCGAGCGCTGGCAGACGTACAGCCGCTCGGCCTGGAGGGCTGGAGATGGGCCTTCATCGCCGGGGCGGTCGGCGCACTGATCGTGGCCGGGCTGTTCCAGCTGATTCCGGAATCGCCGCGATGGCTGGCCGTGCGCGGTCACCACGCGGAGGCGCAGGCCGCCTTGGCCCGATTCGAGCGGTCGGCGATCGCCGTGCCCAACCCGGCCAGTGCCGCACTGGAGGCGGCCGAGGCTGCACCGCCCGACGCCGGGAGCTACCGGCCGCCGGTAGCCCGTTTCGCGATTGTCGGCGCCATCTACTTCGTCACGCCCTGGGCCACGGTGGCCTTCCCGGTACTGATGGGCGCGGTGCTGATCGAGAAGGGCTTGTCGCTCTCCGATAGCCTTTTCTATGTCGGCATCTCGATGTTCGGCCCCGCAATCGGCGCGGTCATGAGCTCGACATTCGTCGATCGGATCAAGCGGCGCACGGCACTCATGTCCTTCGCCACCGGCATGATCATCGCCGCCACGGTCTTCGCGGCAACCATGAACCCGCTTTGGCTGATGGCCGCGGGCGTTTCGTTCCAGCTCTTCACGCTGCTATACGTGCCGACCATGACGATTTATGCGGCCGAGCTCTTCCCGACGCCCTGGCGCGCCCGAACCTCGACCGCGGCCTGGTCGCTGAATCGACTGGCCTCGGCCATCGCCCCGCTTGTGCTCGTACCCCTTTTGAAGTTCTACGGGATCTGGCCGATGTTCGGCCTTATCATCGGAACGCTCGTCGTCGGCATCGTGTTGGTCGCGATGGCGCCCGAGGGCAGGGCCGGGCGCGCCGTCAGCTAGCCAGGCACTCAAGATCCAAGTCGGTCAGCGGCGCCGTTCGGCGCCGTTGCCCGTGCAACGAGGTGGGACCAAGGCAATGGACCCCGTTCGCCCGGTTGTCTCGGCCTCTTCGCTGCCGGAGGGCGGTCTGCCGGTGCGGCTCACGCCGATTTTCGGGCGCTCGGCGGATATCCGGGCAATCGACACCATGCTCGACACCACGCGGCTGGTCACCGTCGTTGGTCCCGGCGGCATCGGCAAGAGCACCGTCGCGCTCGCCGCCGCGGGCCTCCGCTGCTCGCGGACCGCTGTTGGCGCGCGCTTCGTCGACCTCGCCCATTGCCGCTACGACGGCGACGTGGTTCCCTACTTCGCCGGCACACTGAACCTCCCCTGCGCCCGCGAGACCGGGAGCGCCGAGATCGCCGCCGCGTTGGCGAGGAAGTCGCTGGTCCTGGTGCTCGACAACTGCGAGATGGTCATCGACGCCGTCGCGGAGCTCGCCGACCGTATCGCTGGCGCGGCGCCGGGCGTCCGCGTTATCGCCACCAGCCGTGAGCCGTTGCGCGTCCCCGGCGAACGCATCGTCCGCCTGCCAGGGCTCGCGATCCCGCAGGCGGTAGGCCCCGATGCGGCGCCGGCACGGACGGCGCCCGCCCTGGCGCTTCTTGCCGACCGGGCCTGCGCAGTAGATGCCGGGTTCCGGCTTTCCGACGACGACTTGCCCGGGGCAATCCGCCTCTGCCGGCAGCTCGACGGCATCCCGCTGGCGATCGAACTGGCGGCGGCCCGGCTCGACACCATTGGCATTGACGAGATGGTCGAGCGGCTGGATGCCGACCACGGCCTTCTGTCAGGCGGATTGCGGACCGCGATGCCCCGGCACAAGACGCTCGAGGCGACACTCGACTGGAGCTTCGCGATTCTGAGCGAGCTTGAAAGGACCGTGCTGCAGTCGCTCTCGGTCTTCCGCGCGACCTTCTCACTCGAAGCGGCGCTGTCCGTGGCGACCACCGAGGGCGAGCCCACGGCCCCCATCGCACGCTGCGTGGGCGATCTGGTGACGAAGTCGATGATCGTGGTGCAGGCGCAACGCGACGGCCGGCGCTACCGCATGCTGGAGACGACACGGCAATACGCAGGCAGGCGGCTCGAGAAGCAAGGCGACCGGGACGCCGTCCGCCGGCGGCACGCCCAGACCTGCCTGAACCTGTTGGGCGGCGCGCGCGACGAACTTCTGAGACTGCGGCGCGACCTATGGATGGACCGCTACGGAACGCTGGTCGCGGATGTGCAGAGCGCCATCGAATGGGCCTTTTCGCCCGCGGGCGACCGCTATCTCGGGTCGTGGCTGGTGATCGGTGCGGCCCCCCTTGGCGAGCAACTGGTGCTGTCGCGGGACTATTTCGGGCGGCTTGAGGAAGTGGTCGAGGCGGGAAGCGGCACGGCAGGGGACGCCGGGCCCGAGATCAGCAAGCTGGGACTTCCCCTGGCGCATGTCCATATCCAGCTGCAAGGCGACCTGCGCCTCGGCCAGGCGACCGTGAAACGGATGGCCGAAGGCCAGGACCGCAGCCCCGAGGTCGTCGCCGCCGAATTCGGCGCGGCGCTTCTGTCGGGGCAATATCCGGATGCCTTGCGCCTCGCGGGCGAGATCGTCGAGATCGGCCGCCGGATGGACGATGCTTCGGTGCAGATGCTGGCGAGCCGATGCGCCGCGCAGGCGCATTTCTACCTCGGCAATATCGACGACGCCGCGCAACAGGCGCAGCGCGTGCTGGACAGTCCCTTCGAGTACCTGCCGCATTCCATGAACAACCATAGGATCACGATGCGCGTGGTGCTTGGCTCCTGCTCGGCCTTACGGGCGGACTTTCGCCAGGCCTTCGATTTCCTCGAGGAAGCGATCCGGCTGGGCCGCCGCGACAACCCGCTGACGCTGAGCGTCGCGATGACGCTCGGCGCGATCCCGGCGGCGATCTGGGCAGGCGACGAGGCGCGGGCGCGGGACTGGCTCGACGAGGCGCGCAAAGTGGCCGAGCAAAGCGGGGCGGCGTTCTGGTCATTGTCGGTCGAGCAGCTCGCCCGCGGCGTCGCCGCCATCCGCGGCGAGGTCGTCGAGAGGCCCGAAGACGCCCATCTGGAGGATAAGATCGGGCATAGCGTACTCGACATGCTCCCCACCTTCTCGCGGCAGCTCTTCAGCCAGCGCGCCGAGGACCGCGTCCGCAAGGGGCTGGTCGCCTGGAACGCGGCGGAGGTGCAGCGGGTCGCGGTGGTACGTCGCCGGCCGCGGTCCTGCGCCGACGCCCGGGCGCGGCTCATCGACGCCGCGGAGGTCGCCAGACGGCAGGGCAGCCTGCTTTGGCTCGACCGGATCGAACGGACGCTCATAGAGCTTGCCAGCGCGCCAGGGACCGACCTAACACTTTAGCTGGACCACGGTTCATGAACTCGTCCTCGGGTGGAGCAACGGGTGGAGGATTCCGGCAACCGCACACCTGACAGCACGGAAAGCGGGTGGTCGGCCATTTCGCTGGGCCAGTCGGTTGTGTCGTTCGGTCCATTCGAGTTTTCCGGGGCCCGGCACCGACTTCTGATGAACGGCACACCCGTTCGGCTGGGCAGCCGAGCGGCCGCGATACTGTCGGCGCTGGTCAGCCGGCCGGGCGAGCTGGTCAGCAAGGACGCACTTCTGGCAAGCGCCTGGCCCTCGACCCATGTCGAGGAAGGCAATCTGCGGGTGCAGATCGCGGCGCTGCGCCGGACGCTCGGCGACGATAGCGGTCTGCCGAAGTACATCGTCAACGAGCCGGGCCGCGGCTATCGCTTTGTCGCCTCGGTGCTCCAGGTCGCGCCAGGGCCCGCGACCGAAGCTTTGGCGCCTTCAGCGCCCCTTCGTGAGAACCTTCCCGCGCAGAACTCGAACCTATTGGGGCGCGAATACGACATCGTGGCGCTGGCGGCTCTGCTCGACCAGTCGCGGCTGGTGACGGTGGCCGGCGCCGGCGGGATCGGCAAGACGACCGTCGCGCTGGCGCTGGCGCACCAGATCAAGCACCAGTTCCAGGGCGCAGCGTTCTTCGTCGACCTCGCCGCCGTGTCCGAGGCCGCGTTCGTGCCGTTTGCCGTCGCCAGTGCGGCCCGGATTGCGATCGACACCCAGAAGCCTGTGGAGAGCCTCGCCAGTGGGCTGCGGTCAGACGCCGCGCTGCTGATCTTCGACAATTGCGAACACCTGATCGACACGGCCGCCACCGTGGCCGAGGCGCTGCTGACCTCGGCCCTCGGCATCCGCATCATCGCCACCAGCCACGAACCGCTGCGCGCGCAGGGCGAACGGGTCTACCGGCTCATGCCGTTCGATCTGCCGAAGGGGTGTGAGGACCTGAGCCTCGAAGAGGCGGTGCGCCTTCCCGCGATCAAGCTGTTCGCCCAGCAGATGATGGCCGCCGACGATACCTGCATTCTGGGCGACATGGACGTGCCCTTCATCGTCGACATCTGCCGTCGCCTGGACGGTCTGCCTCTGGCCATCGAGATAGCCGCCTCGCGCGCCGGCGCGCTTGGCATCGCCGAGCTGTCCGAGCGGCTGGACGACAGGTTCGGGCTGCTCACGACCGGCCGGCGCACGGCTGCGCCGCGCCACCAGACGCTGCGCAACGTGCTCGACTGGTCCCACGACAACCTGGGCGCGCGCGACCGGGTCGTGCTGCGCCGGCTCGCCGTCTTCGGGCGCCAGTTCTCGCTCGACGCCGCCACGATGGTTGCGAGCGACGAGCGCCTGACCCCGGCGGCGGTGACCGAAGGGGTCTCGAGCCTCGTTCGGAAATCCCTCCTGATGCCCAGCCTCGCCGATGGCCGGTCGACCTTCCGGCTGCTCGACAGCACGCGGATCTACGCCTCGGAGCGGCTCGAGGCGGCGGGCGAAGTCCTGCGGGTGCGGCAGCTTCACGTGCATTATCTTTGCGACGTGCTGCGACATGCCGAGGCCGACTGGCAGTTCACGCCGGTACAGGCCTGGGTCAGGACCTACAGCCGCCACCTCGACGACATCAGGACCGCGCTGTCTTGGTCCTTCGGCCCGAAGGGCGACGACGAAGCCGGCGTGGTCCTGACGAGCCTTGCTCTGCCGCTGGCCAGCCTGCTCGGTCTTCACGACGAGTTCCGCGAACGCTTGGTCGTGGCAAGGGAGCGCGCCGCTGCGCTGGAGTCGCCCCAGTTGGTCGCCGAGTTGCGCCTTCACGTGGCGGCGAACACCCTCGGCTACAACGTCGGACAACCCGTGGATCAGGCCTTGGCGCGGGCGGTCGAACTGGCCGAGCTGACCGGAAAGGACCGGCACCGGGTCGAACCCCTGGTACAGCTCGCGTCCGCACATATCGCACAGGGCCAGTCCGCGCGCGCTGCCGAACTGGGTCAGCGTGCGCTTGACTGCGCGCGCGGTTCGGGAGACCCGCTGGCGGTGCTTTCGGCCAGCCGGGCGATGGCGCAGGCGGCGCATTACGCCGGCGAGCACGCCGAGGCGATGGAACTCGCCCGGGCGGTCATTCGCCACCCGGCGGTGAACATCCCCTACACCTACGGCTTCATGCACAGCGACCGGCACGTCACGATGCGGTGGGTGCTGGTCCGCGCGCTGTGGATGACGGGCCGCGGGGACGAGGCGGTGCGGGTCGCTGACGAGGGGATCGCGATCGCCGAGGTAAGCGGCGCGGTCGGGCTCGCGCAAATTCTCGGCATGGCGGTGATCCCGATGTATCTCTGGCGCGGCGACCACGACGCCGCGCGCGCCTTGACCGACCGGCTGCGCGACCATTCCGAACGCTTCGCCTTCAAGTACTGGGAGGACTGGTGCGCGATTTTCGATGACGCGCTCGCCTGGCTGGCCGAGGAGCGCGCTCCGTCCGCCGTGGCCGGCAGGCTCGAGATGCAGACACTCTCGACCATCGTCGGTCTCGCCGTGCCGCTGCCCGAGATCTCCGGCACGCAGGACTGGTCCGCGCCCGAACTGATCCGGCTGCGCGGCGAACGGCTGCTGACCGCGGGCGAGACCGCGGCCGGCGAGGCCGACATCGCCGCCGCCATCGACCTCGCCCGTCGGCAGGGCGCGCTGGCTTGGGAGTTGCGCGGCACGGCAAGCCTTGCCCGGTACTGGCGGGATGGCCCGCGCCGGGCCGAGGGCGCCGAGCGGCTGGCCGCCGTTCTGGAGCGCCTGACCGCATCGGACGGCGATCGCGACCAGGCCGAGGCCCGCGCGCTTCTCGGCCGCCTGCGCTAGGACCTGGCCTTCAACGCCATCAGTTCGGCAGTGTCGTGGCTGCAGGAGATTCGCACTCCCGCGCTAGGATCGCGCCGGAGCTCGCGCAGGCGGGCAAAGAGTGCTGCAAATCACGTGGTGGACCCGCAACTCAGCCCCTTGCGCCGGAACGCGGGCCGGTGACGAAGGCCCACAGGCCGGAATTGACGCGGTCCTTCTGGGTTTTGCACAACCCGTGGTCGCCCCGCAGGTGGATCGCCAGGAGGCTGTCGCGCAGAATCCGCGCGGCAACCCCGCCGCGCTCTGGGCGCGCAGGTTCGTGGAAAGGCCCAGCCCGGGCTTTTCGTCGGTTCGACCGTCCATCGCCGTGATCTCCGATTGGCGCCCGATCGAACTATCCGCGACCCTACGACCTGCGATGAGTCAATCAGTGTGAATCTGCGTTATGCCCGACCGCCCACCAGCTGTCGCACCGGGAGCATCGCTTTTCATCATTTTACACAGCTTAACTGTCTCGACGCCCCGATGGCCGTCATCCTTTGCGCACCAAGACGGCAAGGAGCCAAGAGATGACCGAAGCTCTCTCACAAGACGAGAGGCCGAGCTTGGGCCGGCGAGTCACGATGCTCGCGGGAAGCCTGGGCCTGGCGGCGATGAGGGTGCCGACCATCGCTGACGCCCGGACCGCCAGGGCACCCGATGAACAGGAGAATCTCAGCATGACCACGTTCACCACCTCGGACGGCACCGGCATCTTCTTCAAGGACTGGGGTCCGCGCGACGCCCAGACCATCGTTTTCCACCACGGCTGGCCGCTCAGCGCCGACGATTGGGACGGGCAGATGATGTTCTTTCTCGACCTTGGCTACCGCGTGATCGCTCACGATCGGCGCGGTCACGGCCGATCGACGCAGACCTGGACCGGCAACGAGATGGACACCTACGCCCGCGACCTGATCGAGCTGGCGGCGGCACTGGACCTGCGCGACGCGATCCACGTCGGCCATTCGACCGGCGGTGGAGAGGTGGCGCGCTACGTTGCCCGGTCCGAGCCCGGCCGCGTCGCCAAGGCGGTGCTGATCGGGGCAGTGCCGCCGGTCATGGTCCGAAGCGACAAGAATCCCGGCGGGTTGCCGATCGAGATCTTCGACGGTTTCCGCGCGGCGCTGGTGGCCAACCGTGCGCAGTTCTACCTCGATGTCCCGTCCGGGCCGTTCTACGGCTACAACCGCCCCGGCGCCGTACCCAGCACCGGCGTCATCGAGAACTGGTGGCGTCAGGGCATGGCCGGCGGCGCAAAGGCACAATACGACTGCATCAAGGCCTTCTCGGAAACCGACTTCACCGAAGACCTGAAGGCAATCGAGGTCCCGACGCTGGTAATGCACGGCGACGACGACCAGATCGTGCCCTACGCCGACTCGGCGCCGCTGTCGGCCGACCTGCTGAAGAACGGCACGTTGAAGACCTACGCCGGCTTTGACCACGGCATGTGCACGACCCGGCCCGAAGTCCTGAACGCCGACCTACTGGCCTTCGTCCGCGCCTAATACCGACGACCCTTCCGCAGCCCTGCCGTCCCGCGGCGGAGGGGATCCATCCGACGGCACAAATCTCAGCACGGAGTAGGCAAGATGAAAGAGGAAGATTTCACGAGTTCCGGAAACATGCGCATCCACATGCGATCCTGGCTGCCCGAGGCCCCGCGCGCCGTCGTCGTGATCTGCCACGGCGTCAACTCGCACTCGGGCCAGCACGCCTGGACCGCGGAACAGTTCTCCGGCCGCGGGATCGCCGCCTATGCCGTCGATCTGCGCGGCCGCGGCCTATCGGACGGCGAACGGTTCTATGTCGAGAACGTGTCCGACTACGTCGACGACCTGCTCGGCCTCGTGCGGATCGCCCGCAGCCGCCACCCCGGGCTGCCGTTGTTCCTGCTCGGCCACAGCGCTGGAGGCGTCGTCTCCTGTACGCTGGCGCTCGACCACCAGGACGAGATCGACGGGCTGATCTGCGAAAGCTTCGCCTTCCAGGTGCCAGCGCCGGGCTTCGCGCTCGCCGCGATCAAGGGCCTTTCGCACATTGCGCCTCGCCTGGGCGTGCTGTCGCTGAAGATGAAGGACTTCACCCGCGACCCGGTGGCGCTGGCGAGGCTCGAGGCCGACCAGCTGACCAAGAACGAGAGCCAGCCCGCGGCCACCGTCGCGGCACTGGTGCGAGCGGACGAGCGGCTGCACGACAACTTCGACAAGATCACCCTGCCCGTCCTGATCCTGCACGGCACGGAGGACAAGGCCACGGTGTGTCATGGAAGCGAGTTCTTCCACGCGCAGGCCGGATCGGAGGACAAGACCCTCAAGATCTACGAGGGCCATTTCCATGACCTCTTGAACGACATCGGGAAAGAGGTGGTGTTCGCCGACATCATGGGCTGGCTCGAGGCCCGCCTGCCAGCCTTCGGCAGCCAGCGCGAGGGACGCCCGACGGAAGCGGTCGCCGGTCCCGCCAGCTGAGTGCGGAGCCGCGAAGGCGCGGGAGCCGGCCGGCCGCACGTTCCGGACTTGCGGCGGGCCGGCATCCCGCGCCACAGGACCGCTGCCGATGCCCGTGGAGGGGGCACCCATGGCCTGCACGCACCGCGATCAGATCCGCCTGCCGATCCCGTCCGAACGCGACAAGGCGGGCGCTGTCTGCCCGGATTGCATGGCGATCGGATCCTGGTGGGTCCACCTGCGGATCTGCCTGACCTGCGGCCACGTCGGCTGCTGCGACGATTCCCCGAATCGCCACGCCCGCGCGCACTGGCACGCCTCCGGCCACCCGGTGGTCTCCTCACTGGAACCGCGCGAGATCTGGGTCTGGTGCTTCGTGGATGACGTATTTCTGCGCGGGGTGGAAAGGGCGCAGGATGGAAACGATCGGATCTGACCTCAGCCAGATGCGGCGCATGCCGATCGTCGCGGCGCTGTGGGCTGCCTGAGCGGCGATCACCCTTCGGCAGGGCCAGAGGGTCGCCGAGTTCGGCCAGCCGCCGGACGAGTTGCCCTACCTGCTTGACGGCGGGATCGTGTTCCTCGACCTCCCCCTCGGGGGATCGCCTGCTGCGGGGCACGCTCGGCCCGGCCCAGTGCTCGGACGAGATGGCCCTCCTGACCGGCGGAACGAACGCGCTGCACGCCCGCGCCGCCTCATGCGTCAGGGCGCCGAGGGTCGATCGCGTGACGCTCCCGCGCCTCACGGCGGACCTGCCGGAGGTCTCCGACATCGCCATAACCGTCTTCGCCGCCCGTCGTCGCCGGCCGATCGAACAGGACGCGGCCGGTCTCCTACGACCGCCGGCCGATTGAGTCGCCGCGGAGGGGATTTCCTCGGGCGATCGGGAGACTTGGATTTCTGCCCAACGACAGCGCGACGGGCCTGAGCGATGCAGGTCGAGGGTCATATGGGCGTGGCGGAGCTTCGTTCGGGATGGCGCCGGAGCAAGGATGCGAGGTTTGCGCGACCCTACCAGGTGACCGGTTGCTGGCGGATGGCGATCCGAATGTCCCGCGCACCAGGTCCAATGCCTGCGCCACGACCTTGACTCACCGCAAGACGCCAGGTGCTTGGAGCGGCGCCTGCCACCAGACTTGTCGCAGCCTCTTTCTTGCATGCCTGCCCCGGGCCCCCTCGAGGCGAAGCTGGCAGGGGCGGGCAGATCGAGCAACCGAGCAGGCTATCGTGCGTAGATGCCCCGTGACCACCGCATGGTGGCGGGTTATTCGGTGGGCTTCAAGTGGATCGGTGGAGAGGTGTTTATGGAAGCGAAGTATCGACGGGAAAATACTGGCGGATGAGGTGGGATTCGAACCCACGGAACCTTTCGGTTCGCTGGTTTTCAAGACCAGTGCCTTAAACCACTCGGCCACTCATCCGCATCGGCATCCGGGGCCGCAGCCCCGGCGCGTCCATGGCCCGGCCGGGAGCGATCCGGCCGCTTGCGCCCGCCTCGACAGCGGGCGCGCGATCAGGCCAGCTGGCGCTCCACGGTCTCGGTCTCGAAGATCTCGATCACGTCGCCCTCGCGGATGTCCTCGTAATGCTCGAAGGCCATGCCGCATTCCTGGCCGGCCTGGACCTCGCGGACCTCGTCCTTGAAGCGCTTGAGCGTCTTCAGCTTGCCCTCGTGGATGACGACGTTGTCGCGCAGGAGCCGCACCCCGGCGGAGCGCCGCGCCACGCCCTCGTTGACCTTGCAGCCGGCGACCTTGCCGACCCCGGAGACCTTGAAGACCTGGAGGATCTCGGCATAGCCGATGAACTTCTCCCGGATCTCCGGCGAGAGCAGCCCCGAGGCCGCCGCCTTCACGTCGTCCACCAGATCGTAGATGATCGAGTAATAGCGGATCTCCACGCCCTTCTGGTTGGCGCTCTCGCGTGCCGGCGCATTGGCCCGGACGTTGAAGCCGATGATCGGCGCGTTCGAGGCCTCGGCGAGGCCGACGTCGCTTTCGGTGATCGCCCCCACGCCGGAATGCAGCACCCGCACGCGCACCTCGTCGGTGCCGAGCTTCTCGAGCGCCTGCACGATCGCCTCGGCCGAGCCCTGCACGTCGGATTTCACCACCACCGGCAATTCGCGCAGATCCTTGTCGGCCTTGGCCTTGGCGAGGAGCTGGTCGAGGGTCGTCGCCGATCCGAGCGTCGCGCGCTTGTCCCGCGACAGCCGCTCGCGGTAGCTGGCGATCTCGCGCGCCTTGCTCTCGTTGTCGACGACGTTGAGCACGTCGCCGGCTTCCGGCGTGCCGTTGAGGCCGAGCACCTCCACGGGAACCGATGGCGCCGCTTCCTCGACCCGTTCGCCCTGGTCGTTGATCAGCGCGCGCACCTTGCCCCATTGCTCGCCGACGACGAAGATGTCGCCGCGCCGGAGCGTGCCCTTCTGCACCAGAACCGTGGCGACCGGCCCGCGGCCCACGTCGAGCTTGGCCTCGATCACCGCGCCTTCGGCGAGCCGGTCGGGATTGGCCTTCAGATCGAGCAGCTCCGCCTGCAGCGCGATATTCTCGAGCAGCGTGTCGAGCCCCTTGCCGGTGACCGCCGAGACCTCGACGTCGAGCACCTCGCCGCCCATGCCCTCGACAACGATCTCGTGGCTGAGAAGCTGGGTGCGCACCTTGTTGGGATCGGCGCCGGGCTTGTCGATCTTGTTGATGGCCACGATCATCGGCACGCCCGCCGCCTTGGCATGGCTGATCGCCTCGATGGTCTGGGGCATGACGCTGTCGTCGGCCGCCACCACCAGCACGACGATGTCGGTCACCTGCGCGCCGCGGGCGCGCATGGAGGTGAAGGCCGCATGGCCCGGCGTGTCGAGGAAGGTGATCTTGGCACCGCCCTCGGTCGCCACCTGATAGGCGCCGATATGCTGGGTGATGCCGCCGGCCTCGCCGGAGACGACGTTGGTCTTGCGGATCGCGTCCAGGAGCGAGGTCTTGCCGTGGTCGACATGACCCATGATGGTCACGACCGGCGGACGCGGCTCGAGGTTGCTCCGGTCCTCCTCGGAAGCCTGGACGATCACGTCCTCCACGTCGGATTCGGAGACCCGCACGACCTTGTGGCCGAATTCCTCCACGATCAGCGCGGCCGTGTCGGCGTCGATCGTCTGGTTCTGCGTGGCCATGATGCCGTTCTGCATCAGGGTCTTGACCACGGCCGCGACGCGCTCCGCCATGCGGTTTGCCAGTTCCTGCACGGTGATCGCATCGGGGACCTGCACGTCCCGCACGATCTTCTCGCGCTCGCCGCCCGCGCCCATCATGCGCCGCTTGTCGCGCTCCTGCCTGCGGCGCGTCGCCGCGAGGCTGCGCTGGCGGCCCTCCTCGTTGGTGGCCCGCGCGATGGTCAGCTTGCCCGACCGGCGCCGGTCGTCCTCGCCCTTCAGGCGGGTGCGCTTGTCCTCGACCGGGGCGCGGTCGCCGGTCTTCTTCTGTGCGACCGGCCGTCCGGCCTCGGCGCGGGCCGCCTGCGCCTGGGCGGCCGCCGGGTCGACCGGGGCCGCGTCCGGGGTCCGGGCCGCGGGCTTGGCCTTGGCGACGGCCGAGCTTTCCGCTGCGGCGGCCTCCTCGGCGGCCGCGGCGGCGCGCTGCTCGGCGATCTCGCGCTCGCGGGCCGCGCGCTCGGCGGCATCCTTCTCGGCGCGCAGCCGGCCGAGCTCGGCCTCGCGCGCCTCCGCCGCCTCGCGCTCCTTGGCCTGGCGCTCGGCCTCCTGGGCCTTGGCGGCCTCGACCGCCTTCAGGCGGCGTTCGAATTCCGCATCCGAGAGGTTCTGCCCCATGGTGTTGCGCGCGCTCTGGCCCGCACCGGGGGCGGCGGCGCCGGGCTTGGGCACGACGACGCGCTTGCGCTTGTGTTCCACGGTGACGGATTTGGACCGGCCATGGCTGAAACTCTGCCGCACGTGGCTGGTCTCGGTGCCGCCGCGCGGTCCGAGCGTCTTGCCCTTGCGATCGCTGTCCTTGGTGTCCATCCGTATCAGCCTTTCCCGCGGGAGCCTTCCCCCGCCGCATCCTTCGCAGCCTCGTTCCCGAACGGCTGCCGGTCCACTCCGACCCTGAAACCCTCGAGCCTCAGGGACTCGTCCCTAACCCGGTCTGCAAGACCGCCCGCCAGCACGGCGGCATGTATCACACGATCCCGACCGAACGCCATGCCCAATTCCTGCCCCGAAAGGCAGGTGACGCAGGTGTTTTCGCCCTCGGGCGGCCGCAGCGCCGCCTTCTCCCGCCGCGAGCCGTCCGCGGCCTGCACCAGAAGCGCCGCATCGCCCGCGACCAGCGCCGCCTTGGTCTTCTCCAGCCCGGCAACCGCCTGGCCGGCCTTGCGCGCCAGCGCGAGGAGGTCGATCAACTGACGCGCGAGCATCGCCTCCACCCGCTCGGCCAGATCGGGCGCGACCCGGACCGCCTGCTTCGCTGCGCGGGCAAAATGGCCCTTCGCCGCCGCCTGCCGCAGCACCCCGGCCTCGGCGCTTACCCAGATCCCGCGGCCGGGCAGCCGCCCCGCGAGATCCGGCACCACGTCGGCGTCCGGGCCGATCACGAAGCGGATCAGCCCGGATTTCGGGCCGCTGCTCCGCGTGACCACGCAGCGCCGCTCGGGCTCGTCCCGCACCCTGGCCTTTCCGCCGCGACTCACCGCCTGTCTCAGGCCTCCGGCTGCGGTTCCGCCGCCGAGTCCGCATCGGCCTCCGCGCCTTCGCCCTCGGACTCCACCTCCAGCGCCGAAGGATCGACCCAGCCGAGCAGCACGCGGGCGCTCATCACCAGGTGCTGGGCCTCGGCGAGCGACACGTCGAATTTCTCGAGCAGCCCGGTGTCCTTCACCCGCTTGCCGTCCACGGTGGTATACCCGCCGGCGAGTTCCCAGTCGGCGCAGCGGGCGAATTCCTCGAGCGACAGGATCCCGTCCTCGGCCAGCGCCTGCACCATCTGCGGCGTCAGGCCCTCGAAGGCGACGAGGGCGTCCTCGACGCCGAGCGCGCGGGCGCGTTCCAGCGCCCTGGCGTTCAGCTCCTCGAGGCTCTCGCGGGCACGCGCCTGCAATTCCTCCGCCGTCGTCTCGTCGAAGCCGTCGATGGCGGCGAGCTCGTCGCGGTCGACATAGGCCACTTCCTCGAGCGTCGTGAAGCCCTCGGCCACGAGCAGCTGCGCCACCATCTCGTCGACGTTGAGGCTCTCCATGAAGAGCTGGGTGCGCTCGGCGAATTCCGCCTGCCGCCGCTCGCTCTCCTGCGCCTCGGTCATGATGTCGATGTCCAAGCCGGTGAGCTGGCTGGCCAGCCGCACGTTCTGGCCGCGCCGGCCGATGGCGAGCGACAGCTGCTCGTCGGGCACCACGACCTCGATGCGCTCGCTCTCGTCGTCGAAGACCACCTTGGAGACCTCGGCCGGCTGCAGCGCGTTCACGAGGAAGGTCGCCGGGTCCTGGTTCCACGGGATGATGTCGATCTTCTCGCCCTGCAACTCGCCCACGACAGCTTGGACGCGCGAGCCGCGCATGCCGACGCAGGCGCCGACCGGGTCGATGGAATTGTCGTAGGAGATCACGCCCATCTTCGCGCGGCTGCCGGGATCGCGGGCCACCGCCTTGATCTCGATGACGCCGTCGTAGATCTCGGGAAC
>NZ_DAIUBO010000039.1:0-22441 GCF_036846665.1 Amaricoccus sp.
TGACTCCGTTAGTCCTGGTTCGAATCCAGGTTCCCCAGCCAGCCTAACATCCTGATATCACAAAGAAAGCTGCGGACGCGGTTCGTTGGTCCCGCCATTTTCTGCCCTTTTTCTGCCCTTTTTCTGCCCTCTCGGTTCACGTCCCGTTCCGGTTGAGTTTAGGCACAAAGGTGAGCGATTCAACCCTTGGCTGGAATCGAGATCCCGCTCGGGACCCAGGGTGACTCGAACCATGAGCGGCGGCTTTCGCTCCCATCAGCGCCTCGGGACGCTTCACCGCGAGCGAGCGGGCCCTGACGCCGCGTCGACGGCCGACTGGAGATCCTGCAGAAATAGCCGCACGATCTGCGGCGGGTCGGGCCGGACGCGGGTCGCGACCTGAAAGGGAGAGCGCCAGGCGAGGCCGAGGTGGTCAATGGGGCGCATCTCGCCTGCCTCCACCCAAGGCCGGGCGTAGTGGGTGGGCAAGAAGCCGAGGAAGCAGCCGCTGGCGATCAGGATCGCCTGGGCCTCCATGTTCGACGCCGCGGCCACGATGCGCGGCGCGTCCCAAGCGGCGAGTTCGGCACGGCGCAGGTAGGGGCGCACCGTCATCGGGTGGCGGGCGAGCTCGGCCAAGGTGACGGCGTCCGGGCCCACGTCGAACAGCGGGTGGTTTCGGCCGCAATAGAGTGCATGGACCTCCTCGTAGACCGGGCGATAGTCGATATTGGGCAGCCGGGTCGGGAACGGGCTGATAGCGAGCTGCAGATCGCCGACCAATAGCGCCTTCTCTAGCACGTCGGGGGTGCCAATCTCAAAGGTGAGTTGCACGTCCTGGTCGCGCGAGAAGAAGCGGCGGATGGCGTCGGCGACGGGCAGCCCCGGGTTGGCGGCCTCGCTGTCGACGAGCCCGATGCGCAGGTGGCCGGTGAGCGCCTGGCGCAGCTCGCCGAGCCGCGACTCGCAGTCCTCGACCCTGGACAGCATCTCCCTGGCGCGCGCGTAGACCTCCGCGCCCTTCTCGGTCAGCGCGAAGCCGCCGCGACCGCGGCGACAGAGCGGGAAGCCGAGCGACACCTCCAAGTCCTTGATGTGGGCGCTGATCGCCGGCTGGCTCATGCCGAGCACCGCCTGCGCCGCGAGAAAGCCGCCGTGCTCGGTCACGGCGCAGAAGGTGCGCAGGTTGCGCAGGGTGAAGTCGCTGATCCGCACCGCGCCTCCCTCGGCAAACGTACATCACGAAAACCGATGTGGACATCATGAACTTCAAGTTTATCCATGCAAGCGCGCAAGCCACTGTACCGAGGCCGCGGCCGGCGCAGGCCGCCACCTCAGCAGGGAATCGACCACATGCCCCGACTTCTCGACGTCACCGCGCTTGCCACCATCGCCTCGCTCCTCGCCGGCACCGCCGGGGCGGAGGAATGGAAGTTCGCCATCGAGGAGATCCCTGGTTCGATCATGGACACCTACGCCCAGGAGTTCAAGAAGCGCGTCGAGGAGGCCACCGACGGCGAAGTCACCGTGACGATCTACCCGCTCGGCGCGCTCGGAACGCCGACCGAGGTGGTCGAGCAGGCGGCCGACGGCGTGCTTCAGTTCGCCAACGTCTCGATCGGCAATCTCGGCACCATCGTGCCGGAGTCGCAGATCTTCCTCCTCAACTACATTCTTCCTGACGACCGGGCGCGGCTGAACGAGATTCTCGCCACCAGCCCGGTGATCTACGACGAGCTAGGCACCGACTTTGAGAGCAAGGGGCTGAAGCTCGGCGCGCTCTATTCGGAGGGCCCGCAGGTCTGGACCACCAACCGCGAGATCCGCACCCCCGAGGATTTCGACAACTTCAAGATGCGGGTCATGGTCTCGCCGGTGCTCCTGCAGGCATACTCCGACCTTGGCGCCAGCCCGACTCCGATCCCCTTTGGCGAGGTCTACGGCGCGCTCCAGCTCAAGCAGGTGGACGGTCAGGTGAACCCGGTGCCGGCGATCGAGGAGATGAAGTTCTACGAGGTCACCGACTACATGATCTGGGCCGGCGAGCAGGAGCTGGTGACGGCTGTCGTGGCCGGTATTGACTGGTACGAGACGCTTTCGCCCGACCGCCAAGCGCTGGTCGACGAGACCATCGCCGGCCTTAACGACTTCATCGTACCGGTGGTCGATCGCTTCAACGCTGAGAAGCTCGAGAAGATCAAGGCTGCCAAGCCCGGCATCCAGATGATCGAACTGACCACAGAGGAGCGCGCCGCCTTCCGCACCCGGGCCGAGGCGACGCACGCGAAGGTGGCCGAGGTCGCGGGCGACCGCGGCGCCGAGCTGCTCGACGCGCTGCTCGCCGAGGTCGGCGCCCAGTGACCGGCGGGCCCGCCCCCCTTTGCAACAGACAGCGGAGGAACCCCGATGGCCGCACCCGCGCCTGCGCGACGAGGCCTGCTCACCCGCATCGACGACGGCATCGGCATGTTCGAGGCCCTCGTTGTCGGCGGAACGATGGTGGCGATGGCGATCAACACCATCGCCAACGTTTTCGGCCGCTACGTCTTCGGGCAGAGCATCTACTTCACCGAAGAGGTGAACGAGATCCTGATGGTGATGGTCACCTTCGTGGGGCTCGGCTATGTGACCCGCAAGGGTCGCCACGTCCGCATGTCGGCGCTCTATGACCTGGTGCCCGAGCGCGCACGCAAGATCCTGATGACCGTGATCGCGTTCACGACCGGCGCGGCAATGTTCCTGCTCGCCTGGTACGCCTTCGAGTATGTCCAGAAAGTGGCGCAGCGCGGCCGCGTCACGCCGGCGCTGCTGGTGCCGCTCTGGATGACTTACGTCTGGGTGGTGATCGGCTTCGCCTTGGCGGGGCTGCAGTACCTGCTTACCGCATTCAAGAACGCGAACCTCACCGAGCCCGGCGTCTTCGTCTCCTACAGCGAGACCGACGCCTATGAGGATCCCGAGCTCGCCGCGATCATGGAACTCTACAGCCGCGACCACCCGGGACCGGTCGCGGCCCCGACCCCCGAACCGCCGGAGGCCTCCCGATGACTATGATGATGATGGCGGTAATGCTAGCGCTGCTCGTCGCCGGCTACCCGATGATGATGCCGCTGATCGCGGCGACGATCCTGGCGTTCCTGGTCTACCTGCCCGACCTCAGCTTGCAGCAGATCGTGCAGCAGATGATTGGCGGGGTGAAGCCGAGCGCCCTCGTGGCGGTGCCGATGTTCATCCTGGCCGCCGACATCATCACTCGCGGCCATTCCGCCGACCGGCTGGTGGACCTCGTGATGCGCTTCATGGGACACCTGCGCGGCGGTCTCGCCGTCTCGGTCACCACGGCCTGCGCGCTCTTCGGCGCAGTCTGCGGCTCGACCCAGGCGACGGTGGTCGCGGTCGGCGGAGCGATGCGACCCCGCATGCTCAAGGCCGGCTACCGCGATGACTTCACCATCGGGTTGATCGTTAACGCTGCCGACCTCGCCTACCTGATTCCTCCCTCGATCGGCATGATCGTCTACGGCGTGCTCTCGGGTACCTCGATCTCGGAGCTCTTCATCGCCGGCATCGGCCCGGGCCTGCTGGTCGTCGTGCTCTTCTCGATCTATTGTTGGTGGTTCGCGCGCCGCCACAACATCCCGATCGAACCGCGCTCCGGCTGGGGCGAGCGCCTTGCCGCCACCCGCCGCGCGCTATGGCCGCTCGGTTTCCCGGCGATCGTGGTCGGTGGCATCTACGGCGGCGTCTTCAGCCCGACCGAGGCGGCGGCGATCTGCGTGCTCTACGCGGTGGTGCTCGAGCTCGTGGTCTTCCGCTCGATCGGCCTGCGCGATCTCTGGGACGTGGCGCTCACGACCGGCACCATGACCGCAGTGGTCTTCATCCTGATCGCCGCCGGCGCCGCCTTCTCCTGGACGATCTCCTACGCCCAGGTGCCGCAGGCGGTCCTGGCCGCCATCGGCCTCGAGGGCGCAGGACCGGTCAAGGTCTGGATCGTGATCAACCTAGCCTTCTTCATCGGCTGCATGTTCGTCGACTCGATCGTGGTCATGCTGATCCTGGTGCCGATCTTTGCCCCCGTGGTCGCCGCCACCGGCCTCGACCCGGTGCTGGTGGGGGTGATCGTCACGCTTCAGGTGGCGATCGGCGCAGCGACCCCTCCCTTCGGCTGCAACCTCTTCACCGCCATCGCGGTCTTCCGCCGGCCGTTCCTCGAGGTGATCCGCGGCGTGCCGCCCTTCCTGGTGATGCTTGTGATCGCCGCGGTGCTGATCATCGCGTTCCCCTGGATCGCCCTCGGCCTGCGGGACCTCGCCTTCCGCTGACGCCTCACCTCTCCTCGAAAGGACACCTGCCATGAGCGGACATTCCTACCAGACCGGCCGGCTGAACCTGCCCTTCGTCGGCATCGCCACCTTCGCAAAGCGTCCCTACGTTGCCGACTGGAGCGCCATCGACGCCGACGTGGCGGTCCTGGGCGCGCCGTTCGACGCCGGAACCCAGTACCGCTCCGGTGCCCGCTTCGGCCCCCGGGCGGTCCGCGAGGCCACAACGCTCTTCTCCTTTGGCCATGCCGGCGCCTACGACCACGAGGACGACGCCACCTACCTCGCCGGCGACGTCCGCATCGTCGATCTCGGCGACGCCGACATCGTGCATACCGACACCGCCAAGAGCCATGCCAACATCGCCACCGGCGTTCGCGCCGCGCTCGACGCCGGCGCCCTGCCGGTGGTGATCGGCGGCGACCATTCGGTCAACATCCCCTGCATCGACGCCTTCGAGGGCCGCGGCCCGATCCACATCCTGCACATCGACGCCCATCTCGACTTCGTCGACGAGCGCCACGGCGTGCGCACCGGCCACGGCAACCCGCTGCGCCGCGCCGCCGAGAAGGACTATGTCACCGGCCTGACCCAGGTCGGCATCCGCAACGTTTCCTCGACCGCCAAGGACGGCTACGACGCCGCCCGCGCCATGGGCTCGGATATCCTGTCGGTGCGGCAGATGCGCAAGCTCGGCCCCGAGGGCGTGATCGCCCGCATCCCGGTCGGGGCGCGGGTCTACGTCACCCTCGACATCGACGGCTTCTGCCCGTCGATCGCACCCGGCACTGGCACGCCGAGCCACGGCGGCTTCCTCTACTACGAGGTGCTGGAGATGCTGCAGGCGCTGGCCAACAGCCACGAGGTGGTCGGCATCGACCTAGTCGAGGTAGCGCCCGACTACGACCAGACCGGCTCGACCGCGATCCTGGCGGCCCAGGTGCTCCTGAACTTCCTCGGCTTCGTCTTCCACGCCCGCGCTGAGCGCGCGGCGGCAAAGACCGTCGAAACCGCCAAGTGAGCGAGGAACCATGTCGATTATTTCGAGACCAGCCTCGCCGAGGCGATCCGCCGATCTTCGCCTTCATCGGCCGGGAACTCTCCCGCCAGCAGGACCAGATCGAGCTAATCGCCGGCATCCTCTCCGCCTTGGCGACGACGCGCCGGCGGCGGCTCCAGCTCAGCTTCGGCGTCCAGCTCCGACGTTCAGGGCCCCGATGCACCTACCCTAGTAAGAAATCCGGGTTGGGTAGCCTCGTACCCAGCGCCGGGCTCGTAGTCCGGCGCCAAGCCGCTCCGGGCGTCAGCCGGAGGCCTCGTCCCGCCTCGCCGCCCCGGGCAGCGCCACCACCATGGCCCGACCAGGGTTCAGCGCAGCGTAGACCCCGAGCATCTTCGCGGCGGTCTCGATCTTCCAGCCGATGCGGATGGCGAGGTCGGGCACGCTGATACCCGACCAGACCATCTCGGTCACCTTCGTCCCGCGCAAGTCGTTGAACCGGAGCTCCGGGCGGATCTCGAACTCGGTGGCGTACTCGCGAACCTCGCGCGACAGCCGGGCGGGGTCCCACGCGTCCGCCCGCATCGGCTTCAGGATCAGTCGGCGGGAGAGCGGGGCCTTGTCGATGATTGCCTCGGCGGCCGCAGTGAGCGGCATGTTGACGATGCGCCGCCGCCGCTTGTTCGGACGCAGGATGATCGCGCGGCTGCCATCAGGCGCGCGCTTGATCTCGCTGCGCTCCAGCTCGACGAGGTCGCCGATGCGCAGGCCGGTCTCCCGCGCGAGCCGCACCGCATCCGCGTGCTGTTCCGGGGCCCGGCTGCAGAAGAGGTCGACCTCGGCGTCCTCCCAGATGATCTCGGCGCGATCCGCGCCCTCGTAGAAACGGGGGATGCCGTGCAGATAATTGACCGGCACCCGCTCGGGGTGGCGTCCGGTTGCCCAGCTGAGCGCGAACTTAAACGGGTCGAGGCGCTTGTCGGCGACCTTGCCGGCCCAACGCACCTCGATCCAGTCGAGCACGTTTCCCTTGAGCGCAACGCTGTTGACGACACCGAGCGGCGCGCTGCCGTACCTCGTCCGCACGTCGACCAGCCCTCTCAGGTAGTCGGTTCGGGTGCGTGGGGCGAGGCGGCAGAACTCGCGCGAGCGCTCGTAGGCATCGAGCAGGTCGTTCACCGTGTGCCAGCCGTGGCCCGTCGCCGGCGGCTCGATCACGGCGCGCAGGCCGGTCGCCGCGTCGTAGGCGGCTTGGTAGCCCGGCGTTCCGGGCGGGTTCGGCTCGCCCGTGCGCCAGATGCTCGGGCCCTTCCGTCCAACGGTGTGGTACTCAACCTCGTCGCCCCGGGCGTTCCGCTTTCGGACGACGATGATGGTGTTGTAGCGTGCCGGCATGAGGTCCTATCCCCCCGTTCCCCAACGGACACGGACGCTCTTATCCACGGGCCTAGCAAGAGAATACCGCACTGAATTCATTGCCTTTTTCGTAGGCTAGCGGTCTCCGGTTCGCCCGCCGCGTTGTCGCTGAACCAGCGCGCGACGGGATCAGCCTCCGGCGGGGGCACCGCCGCTCCGTTATCGCGCGGATGCGTGAGGACGGTGACATCGCGCCCGCGGACCTCGAAGCCGTAGACCGGCAGCTCGAGCCGCTGCGCCAGCCGCACGAAGCGCTCGACCCGCGCCTCGGTGGTGTTCCAGCGGACCCGCGGCGGCTTCATCGCTTCGAGGTCGCCAGGGCCGCCGCCGTCACAGCCACTCGGCGGCCTCGTCCAGATCGGGCCAGAGCCGCGAGACGAGTCTGCTGATGGGCCTCGGCGAGGCACTCCTTGCTCGACATGCGATTCGGATTGCTGGGGTTCATTCTGCCGGCTCCATGGCGCAGGATGGAGCAGCCTGAAGACGAGTTACAGCAAAATCAGTTGGTTAGCGAAAGGCTGCGCGAACCTGCGAAGCGCAACGCATACGAACGATCGGCGTCCAGTACGGCGGGCATGGAGCCACCCCACCCGGAATGTGGCAGACTGCGTGGGCCATGTGCAGCTGCGTCACCGTCTTCGGCGGCACCGGCTTCCTCGGCCGGCGCATCGTCGATGCCCTGCTGGCGCGCGACGTGACTGTCCGGGTCGCCGCGCGTCACCCCGCGCGCAGCGAGGGCGGGACGGGAGCCGACCGCCGGGTCCGGTGCAGGCCGATCTGCGCGACCCCCCTTCGGTCCGGGCCGCGCTCGACGGCGCCGACGCCGCGGTCAATGCGCTGTCGCTCTATGTCGAGAGCAGGGACGCGACCTACCAGGCGATCCATGTCGACGGCGCCGGCCGGCTGGCGCGGGCGGCAGCCGAGGCCGGGCTTCATCGCCTGGTGCACATCTCAGGTATCGGGTCCGACGCCCGCTCGACCTCGGCCTACATCCGCGCCCGCGGCGAAGGCGAGGACGCGGTGCGCGCGGTGTTTCCCGGCGCGACGATCGTGCGGCCGAGCGTGATGTTCGGCCCCGAGGATGCGTTCCTGACGACGCTCGTCGGCATGGTGCGGCGGCTGCCGGTTGTCCCGCTGTTCGGCGACGGAAGCACGCGGCTCCAGCCGGTCCACGTCGAGGACGTCGCCGCGGCGGTCGCGATCCTGTTGACCGCCTCCGATCTGCCGGCGCCGACCTACGAGTTCGGCGGCCCGGAGGTCCTCAGCTATCGCGCGCTGCTTGAACTCGTCATGCGTCACGTCGGTCGGCGGCGCCCGCTGCTGCCGGTCCCATTCCCGGTGTGGAACGTGCTCGCCGCGGCCGGCCGGCTGCTGCCCAACCCGCCGCTCACCGAGGGCCAAGTCGCGCTTATGCGGCAGGACAATGTCGCCGATCCCGGCCTGCCCGGCTTCGCCGCGCTCGGGATCGACCCGGCACCGATCGAGACCGAGCTGCGTCGCCGCATGACCCAACCTTGATCAGCGCCATCCGGAACGACATAGCCTCGCGAAGAGCCATGGAATTCCGCGTGACAGCGACGGCAAGATCCCCTAAACGCCACTCGCCCGGAGGGTATTCAGTGGAGCCGCCACTCGGCGTGTAGTTGTGCATGGGGCATGTCCGGCTTGGCCAGCCTCCCGCCTCGAAGAAGTGGGGGGAGATCGTGGGCTACCTGGCGGAAGCCGACGTCTCGGTTGCCGAGCTGGCCGATGCCGTCGCCGGGGCGTCGGAGAAGTCGCTGGCGCGCGCCACGAAGGACCCCGCCTTCATCGAGGCCCTTTGGTTGCTCTTGAAGGTCCCGCAGGCGGCGAAGGCGGAGCGATTTGCGGAGGCCTTGCGCGAACTCGGGGTCTCGGTTCCCGACAATCCTTCGGTGACCGAGGTGGTCGTCGGCATGGACGCCGCCGTCGAGGCCGCGCAGCGCCGACACGCGCCGAACGTCACCGATCTCAGCGAAATGGCGAAACACGCTGCGATCGCCGCCTTGCACGGCGTGATCCGCGAACGGCTGCCGGCGCTCTGGGCGCCGAACCGCGAGGACGAGAGGACCACGCTCGCGACGCTCGCCGCGCCGGAGAAGTTCGGCGATCTCTGCCAGCGCTTCTTCACGAACCTCGTGGAGCACAACCTCCAGTACTTCCTCGACCGGGAAACCCCGAAGCACATCGGACCCGGGAGGATGGCGCAGTCGGTCGGAGACCTGGCGCTTCTCGATCGCGACATCCGGCGGCACTGCGAGGAGACCACGATCATCATGCGGGCGTTCGCCAAGGACTGGCTCGGGCACAATGCCTACCACCTCGGGAAGGACATCTCGCGCCAGGATGCGGCCGGCTTCGCGCATGTGGCGCTGCAGAAGATCAGGAAAGAGCTGTCGATCAGGAACAAGCCCGAATGAAGAGCTTCGACTTCGTGTGCGGCGGGGCCTCCGCCGAGGCCTCGGCCACGAACGGCGAGCCGATCCGGCTGGACGTCCAGGGCCCGTCGCGCAACGTCAACCTCAGGATCGCGGACATCAACCGGGCGATGCTGAGCAGCGTCCCGGACGTGCTTCTCGACCTGCTCGAGATCGCCGCCTACGTCTACTGCGCGGACCAGCAGTCGTCGCGCGGCTCCGAGAAGCTCACCGAACACGGCCGCGACTGGCGACGAGCGATGAACTTCACCATCCCGGTCCGCCAGCCCGAGCTCTGGTCGAATGCCCCCGTCACCGACGCCCTGTGCGAGACCCTGGGCTTCCTGTCCGACGACGCCTACGCGTTCTCCTTCGTGAAGGCCACAGGCAGGCTGCCCGACCGGGAGATGTATTTCCCGGAGCTGGTCGATGGTTCGTTCGTGCCCGACGAGGTCGCGCTGTTCTCGGGCGGGGTCGATTCATTCGCCGGCGCCGTCGATGGCCTCGTCGGCGAGCGGAAGCGGCTCGCGCTCGTCGGACACCACTCATCTCCGAAGGTCTTCAACATCCAGAAGGAGCTGATCGATGGGCTGAAGCGGGGCGGGCTCGCGGGCAAGATCTTCTACGTCCCGGTCAACGTCACCAACGCCAGGATCGCGGCGCGCGAGTACACGCAGAGGACGCGCTCGTTCCTGTTCGCCTGCCTGGCGATGGTCGTGACCCGGATGTTCGACAGGGACGGGTTCACGTTCTATGAGAACGGTGTGGTGAGCCTGAACCTTCCGATCGCGAAGGATGTCCTTGGCGCCCGCGCGACCCGAACCACCCACCCCAAGGTCGTCCGCGGCTTCGAGGCGCTCTTCTCGGCAGCCCTCGAGCGGGACATCGCGATCCGGACGCCCTTCCAGTGGCTGACGAAGAAGGAGGTCACCCGGAAGGTCGTGGAGCATGGCTTCGGCCACCTGCTCGCCACGACCAGCAGCTGCACCCGCCCGCGGGACTGGACCAGGCACAGGCGGCACTGCGGCGCCTGCTCGCAATGCATCGACCGGCGGTTCGGCATCCTGGCGGCCGGCCTCGATGATCTCGATCCTGCCGAGCGGTACGAGCTGGACCTGCTGCTCGGCGACCGCAGCCTCGATCGCGATGTCCGCATGGCCGTCGCCTACGTCAAGTTCTTCCAGACCTTCGCGTCGTCGTCGAGGAGCCGGTTCATATCGGATCACCCCCAGGTCGCGGCGGCGCTCAGCTACTTCCCGGAGCTGTCGCCAGACGCGGCCGCGGCGCGAATCCACGATCTCTACCACCGCCATACCGAGGACGTCCTGGCGGTCATCGAGAGCGGCCTCCAGCGGCACAGCGCGCAGCTCGTGCGGGACGAGCTCCCCGCCGGGGCGCTGCTCTCGATGTGCTTCAGCCGGCGTGGGATCGAGGCGCCGGCGCCGCCGAGCTATGATCGGCAGGTCAAGCAGTTGATGGACAGCCTGTCGAAGCCTGTGTGCGAGTTCGCCGTCGATGCCGAGGCAGGGCGGATACTCTTCAAGGGCGGGTTCTCGCTCGAAGGCGCGAACTTCAGGGTCGTCCACGCGCTGCTGCCGAACCATCGGTCCGGCAAGGTCAAGGAGCCCGCCGCGGTCGCCTTCGTCAGGCCCGAGGATCTGGCGGACGAGCTTGGCATCGACGACACGTCGCTGCGCCAGCAGGTGCGCCGGGTGCGAGCACTGGTGTCCGAGAGGCTCGGCGTCGATCAGGGCATCGTGCTCGGCACCGACGACTTCATCGAGAACCGGCAGCGCGAAGGCTACCGACTCAACCCGGCGCTGCGCGAGGTCGCCCGCGCCGATTTCCACGCCCTCGCCGAACCCATGTCACAAGCTTAAGCGGCGAATGTCACAACGAGCGTGCCCGAGCCCCGGTTTTCCGGGGCTTTTTCGTGCGCGCATGTCACAAGAAAAATCGGCGCTGACCATATAAGTCTCGGCGCAATCCATTGAAACTGCACAAACTTCCTCGCCGCACAGCGGATCGGGAGGAAGCAGCGAACGTTTCGATGGAGCAGAGATGACAATCCGACACCTGAAGCAGCGGGAGCTCGCCGACCGCTGGAACATCAGCCCCCGCACACTCGAGAGGTGGCGGTGGGTCGGCGAGGGGCCCCAGTTCATCAAGATCGGCGGCCGGGTCGTCTATCGGCTCGAGGACGTCGAGGCCTACGAGCGGAACCAGCTGCGGGCGAGCACCGCCGAACCGGGTGCGCGGGTGCAGTCGAGCTTGGCGGGGGCAGCGTGATGATCGCGGCAGTCCCCCGCACCAAGCCCCGCGCGATGAAGTCCGCCAAGCGCCCCCGCACGCCGAAGGTGCGCTTCACCGAGATCGAGTTCTGCGCCTGGGTGGCCCAGGCCGATGCGGGCGACCGGCTCGAGTACTACCGCGGCTCCGTCGTGGCCGACACGCTCTCGCCGCTCTCGCCGCTCACCGAGCCCGAGCGCGCGGCGCTCAGGACGCTCGCGGACGGCGCCTACCGGGCGGCCGAGCAGGGCCTCGTCCATCTCGTTCAGCTTCGCCACGGCCCCGACGACTACAGCTATCTCGCTATCGCCCGGCCGAAGCCCACGCGGGCCGGGCCCTCGCTCGCCGCGCGGCTCGTCGACGCCCAAGCGGCCTGATCACCCCCAACCTCCAGTCTCACGAAGGACCCCCCATGCCCTACCCGAACAACTGTCCCCAGCTGCAGGACCTGCCCGACCTGCCGCCCCAGGAGATCGCCGCGCTGCCCGGCGACGTGCTCGCCGTGCTGCAGCAGGAGAGCGAGGCCGCGCTGAAGCAGGCGAAGGCGGCGAAGGCCCGGCTCGATGGCGCGCTGGTGCTGAAGTACGGCGCCCGGATCGCGGCGGCCCGCCGCGCCGTCGGCAAGGACAGCGGTACGGTGCGCCTCAGGGATGGCGACATCACCGTGGTCGCCGACCTGCCGAAGCGGATCGCCTGGGACCAGGAGAAGCTCGGGCAGATGGTCGAGCGCATCCGCGCCGCCGGCGACGACGTGCGCGAGTACGTCGAAGTCACCTATCGCGTCGCCGAGCGGAACTACGCCGCCTGGCCGCGGGCGATCCGGGAAGGCTTCGAGCCGGCGCGCACCGTTCGGCCCGGCCAGCTCACGATCGAGCTGCTGGTCGAGGAGGCGCGCTGATGGCGATCTCGCTCGCATCGCTGAGGCAGACCACCACGCTCACCCCGCCGCGCATCCTGATCCACGGCGTCGCCGGCGTCGGCAAGACCACCTTCGCGGCGAAGTCCGACCGCCCCGTGATCGTCGCCACCGAGGAAGGGCTCGGCACGCTCGCCGTGCCGCACTTCCCGCTCGCGCGCAGTTTCGACGAGGTCATGGAGCCGCTCTACGCGCTCTACAACGAGTCGCACGAGTTCGGCACGGTGGTGATCGACAGCGTCGACTGGCTCGAGCCGCTGATCTGGAAGCGGGTCTGCGATGACAACAAGTGGGCCTCCATCGAGGAGCCGGGCTACGGCAAGGGCTACGTCGCCGCGCTCGACCTCTGGCGGGAGTACCTGGACGGCCTGAACGCGCTCCGCAACGAGCGCGGCATGACGGTGATCCAGATCGCCCACACCGACATCAAGCGCTTCGACAGCCCGGTGCACGAGCCCTACGACCGCTACGTCATCAAGCTGCACGCCCGCGCCGCGGCGCTGCTGCAGGAGCACTCGGACGTGGTGCTCTTCGCCAACTACCGCGTCAGCACCGTGAAGTCGGACGTCGGGTTCAACAAGAAGGTGACCCGCGCCCTCGGGAGCGGCGAGCGCGTCCTCTACACCGAGGAGCGCCCGGCCTTCCTCGCCAAGAACCGTTACGGCCTGCCCGACGTGCTGCCGCTCGACTGGCCGGCCTTCGCCGCGGCCATGCCGCAGCGCTGATCCCAACCCGATCCCCCAATCTCAGGAGACGTCCCCATGGCCCATCTTGGCGCCACCTTCGATGCCACCACCGTCGACCCCGCCGCCGGGTTCGAGCTCTTCCCCATCGGCAAGTATGTCGTCCAGATCGTGTCGAGCGAGATGCGCCCGACCAAGGACGGCGGGGGGCAGTACCTCTGGCTCGAGCTCGACGTGCTCGAAGGTCCGCTCGCCGGGCGAAAGCTCTTCGATCGGCTGAACCTGGTCAACGCCAGCGTCCAGACCGTGGAGATCGCCCAGCGCACGCTCTCGGCGATCTGCCACGCCACCGGGCGGCTGCAGGTCCAGGACAGCGCCGAGCTGCACCTGATCCCGATGATCGCCGACGTGACCGTCAAGCCGCCGAAGAACGGCTACGGCGAGAGCAACAAGGTGCACTACCTGCCGCTCGAACGTGAGGCCACCGCCACCGCGGCGAAGCCGCGACCTGCCGCGCCTGCCGCTGCGGCCCCGGCGGCGCAGCCCGCGCGCCCTGCGGCGCCGGCCGGCGGGTTCGCCAACGCTCCCTGGAAGCGCTGATCCATCCGGAACGCCCGGGCCAGGTGCCCGGGCGGCCTCTCCCCCAACCACGAACCTGATCGAGCAGAATCATGATCGACCTGAACGACGTCGACCCATCCCTCGCGTGCCCCGCTCCCGCGCAGCTGCCCGCCACCCGCGCCGAGGCGCGCGCCCGGCTGATCGAGATCGACGACGCCATCGCCGCGATCCGCACCCAGATCGCCGCCGCCGACCTGAAGCGCCAGGCGAGCCGCACCCCGATCGACCCCGACTGGTTCCACCGGGCGAAGACCGCGCTGCGGCACCTCGAGCGCGAGCGTGCCGAGCTCCGCGAGCACGTCGCCACGCTGCCCGGGTCGAGGGACGGGATCAAGGACCGCATCATTGCGCTGGTGCGGGAGGACTACGACGATGCCGGCTGGGCGCGGGTGCTCGACGCCGCACGCGAAGGGGAGCGGCCGTGATGGCCGCGCTTCCCGAGACCCCGGCGCCGACCCGCGACGCGATTCTCGAAGCCTACGAGGCGGACCGCGAGGACGGCCGCCGTCCCCACCTCGGTGCCTCGCAGATCGGCAAATCCTGCGAGCGCGCGCTCTGGTACGACTTCCGCTGGACGACGCCGGCGCGATTCCCGGGCCGCATCCTCAGGCTCTTCGAGACCGGCCAGCTCGAGGAGGCGCGGCTGGTGCGCAACCTCCGCCGCATCGGCGCGACCGTGCTGGAACTCGATCCCGAGACCGGCCGGCAGTGGCGGGTCGAGGCGCACGGCGGCCACTTCGGCGGCTCGCTCGACGCCGTCGCCCTCGGCCTCATCGAGGCGCCGAAGACCTGGCACGTGCTCGAGTTCAAGACCCACTCGGCGAAGAGCTTCCGCGAGCTGGTCGCGAAGGGCGTGGCGGACGCCAAGCCCCAGCACTGGGCGCAGATGCAGGTCTACATGCACCTGACCGGGCTGACCCGGGCCATGTACCTCGCGGTCTGCAAGGACACCGACGACGTCTACGTCGAGCGGGTCCGCGCAGACACCGACGCGGCCGAGCGACTGCTGGCCAAGGCAGACCGCGTGATCCATGCCACCCGGCCGCCGGTGCGAATCTCCGAAGACCCCACCTGGTTCGAGTGCCGGTTCTGCGACCACCACGACCTCTGTCATGGCG
This sequence comes from Amaricoccus sp., assembly GCF_036846665.1. NCBI lineage: Bacteria > Pseudomonadati > Pseudomonadota > Alphaproteobacteria > Rhodobacterales > Paracoccaceae > Amaricoccus > Amaricoccus sp. The sequence continues at coordinate 14,783 of NZ_DAIUBO010000039.1, forward strand.
AAGCGGCGGCGGCGGTCAGCTGCCGCTCGTGCCTGCATTCGACCCCGGTCGAGGGTGGCTGGCGCTGCGCCCGCTGGGACCAGGGGCTCGACGTCGAGACCCAGCGGCAGGCCTGCGCGCAGCACCTCTTCATCCCCGACCTGGTGCCCGGCGAAGTGGTCGATGCCGGCGATGATCATGTCGTCTACCGCATGCGCGACGGCCGCACGTGGATCAATGACGCGCGGGCGGAGGCGGTGGCATGCTGACGCTGCGTCCCTACCAGCAGGCCGCCATCGACGCGATCTACGGCTACTTCGCGGAGAACACCGGCCATCCGCTGATCGTGATTCCGACCGCTGGCGGCAAGAGCCTGGTGATGGCCGCCTTCGTCGAGGGCGTGCTGAAGGCCTGGCCGGACCAGCGCATCCTGATCGTGACGCATGTCCGCGAGCTGATCGCGCAGAACCACGCAGAGCTGATCGGCCTCTGGCGCGACGCGCCGGCAGGCATCTACTCGGCGGGGCTCGGCCGGCGTGACCTCGGCGCCCGCATCCTCTTCGCCGGCATCCAGTCGATCCATCGCCGCGCCTACGACGTGCAGCAGTGCGATCTGGTGCTCATCGACGAGGCGCACCTGATCCCGGCCGCCTCCGACACCATGTACCGCCGCTTCCTCGACACGCTCGCCCGCATCAACCCGCAGCTGAAGGTGATCGGCTTCACCGCCACACCCTACCGCCTCGACAGCGGCATGCTGCACGAGGGCAAGGGCGCGCTCTTTACCGACATCGCCTTCGAGGTCTCGGTGCGGCAGCTGATCGACGACGGCTTCCTCTGTCCGCTGGTCAGCAAGGCGGCCGAGACCAGGCTCGATGTCTCCGGCGTCGGTAGCCGCGGCGGCGAGTTTATCCCGAGCCAGCTGCAGGCCGCGGTCGATCTGCCCGAGATCACCGAGGCGGCGATCGACGAGGTGGTGCGGCTCGGCGCCGACCGGAAGAGCTGGCTCGCCTTCTGCGCCGGCGTCGAACATGCGACCCACGTCGCCGAGGCGATCCGTGCCCGCGGCTTCTCCGCCGCGACCATCTTCGGCGACACCCCGAAGCCCGAGCGGGATCGCACGATCGCCGCCTTCAAGCGTGGCGAGATCAGGGCGCTCGCCTCGATGGGCGTGCTGACCACCGGCTTCAACGCACCCGGCGTCGATCTCATCGCCATGCTGCGGCCGACGAAGTCGACCGGGCTCTATGTGCAGATGGCCGGCCGCGGCACCCGTCTCGCGCCCGGCAAGGCCGACTGCCTGGTGCTCGACTTCGCCGGCAACGTCGCCCGGCACGGGCCGATCGATGCGGTCAAGCCGAAGCGCCCCGGCGCCGGCGAGGGGGAGGCGCCGTGCAAGGTCTGCCCGGAATGCCAGAGCATTCTCGCGACGGCGGTGCGGGTCTGCCCGGACTGCGGGCACGCCTTCCCGCCACCGAAGGTCCAGGTCGAGCGGGAGGCCTCGACGCTCGCGATCCTGACCACCGGCAAGCCGCAGTGGGTGCAGGTCGACAGCGTCGGCTACCGCGCGCATGAGAAGGCCGGCAGCCGGCCGACCTTGCAGGTCGACTACCGGTGCGGGCTGGTGCGCCACCGCGAGTGGGTCTGCTTCGAGCACACCGGCTACGCCCGGCAGAAGGCGGTCGCCTGGTGGCGCCAGCGCGCACCCGGAATGCCGGTGCCGCGCACCGTCACCGAGGCGCTGGCCTGGTCGCGCCAGATCGCCGCCCCCCGCGAGATCGCCGTGCGGCCGCAGGGCCGCTTCACCGAGATCGTCAGCGTGAGGTTCGCCCCATGCTCGGCCTCTGCGCCGTATGCCACCGCGAAGCCCGCGGCTTCGGCTGGTTCGACGCCCGCTACCGGGCCAGCGACTGCCGTCGCGACCACACCCGCCGCCGGCTCTGCAGCCGGGCCTGCCAGGACATCTGCCATCGGAGACGCGGCATGATCGACCCCACCCCCAACGAGCAGGCCGCCATGGCGGCCGGCGGCGACGCGGCCGGCGAGTACCTGGAGTCCCTAGCCAGGTCCGACCTCGCGACGCTGAGCCCCGCCGAGTGGCGGCAGCTGATCGTCGTCACCGGCTACTGCGACACCCTGCGCGAGCTAGCGGCCCAGGACCGCACCCGGCTCGACGGCATGGCGGAAAGGATCCCCTACTGATGACCGACCAGAGCTTCATGGAGCGGTTCGGCCCGCGGCTCGTCACCAACGGCTATCCCATCCTTCCCATCATGCCGGGCACGAAGAAGCCCGGGCGCTTCCGGGGCGGCGCGTGGTCGGACTATCCCGACTGGACCCGCCACGCCGAGCGCCCGACGACCGAGCACGAGCTCGGCATCTGGCAGACCTGGCCGGATGCTGGGGTCGGCATCCTGTGCGGACCGGTCGTCGGCATCGACATTGACATCGTGGACGCCGATCTCGCGCTCGCGCTCGAGCGGCTCGCCCGCGCCCGGCTCGGCGACACGCCGGCGCTGCGCATCGGCCGCGCGCCGAAGCGGTTGTTGGTCTATCGGACGCTCCAGCCCTTCGCCGGCATCCGCCGTGCGCCGCTCGAGGTGCTCGGGCTCGGCCAGCAGTTCGTCGCGCACGCGATCCACCCGGACATTGGCCGGCCCTACGAGTGGCCCGAGGAGAGCCTCGCCGACCTCGACATCGAGGGGCTCCCAACGGTCGACGAGGCGATGGCGCGCGCGTTCGTCGACGAGGCGCTGACGCTCGTGCCCGACCATCTGAAGCCGGCGCGGCTCAGCGCAGCGCCGTCGGTCGGCGCAGGCCCGTCGCACTCCCAGGCGGGAACGCTCATCGCGATCCGCGAGGCGCTCGCGTGGATCCCGAACGCCGATCTCGACTACGACAGCTGGGTGCGCATCGGGCTGGCGCTGAAGGGGGCGCTGGGCGGCGCAGGTCGTGATCTCTTCGCCTCGTGGTCGGCGCAGTCGGGCAAGGACGATGCGGCGTTCACCGCGAAGACCTGGGACGGGCTGAAGGCCGAGCGGATCGGCGCCGGCACGATCTACCACGTTGCCATGGAGCGCGGCTGGAAGCCCGATTCGGCGCTGGTGCTGGACGGCGCCGCGCCGGTCGACGCCGTGCATCCTGCGGCCGCGCTGCTCGCCAGCGTGCAGGCGTCCGCTCCATCCACACCGCCCGCGCAGCCCCCGTTCGAGCTGCGCGTGCCCGAGGGCATCCTGGCCGGGATGGTCGACTACATGGTCTCGACCGCACGCCGGCCGCAGCCGCTGCTGTCGCTCGGCGCCAGCCTCTGCGCGCTCGGCGCGCTCATGGGCCGAAAGTACCGCACCGAGACCAACCTGCGCAGCAACCTCTACGTCGTCGGGGTCGCCGACAGCGGCTCGGGCAAGAACCACGCCCGCGAAATCGTCAACGAGCTGTTCTTCGAGGCGGGGCTCGCCCAGCACCTCGGCGGCAACAAGATCGCCTCGGGCGCCGGGCTCCTGACCGCGCTGCATCGCCAGCCGGCGCTGCTGCTGCAGATCGACGAGTTCGGCATGTTCCTCTCGGCCGCCGCCGACCGGAAGCGCAGCCCGCGGCACATCACCGAGATCCTCGACAACATGACCGAGCTCTACACCGCCGCCGGCAGCGTGTTCCTCGGCGCCGAGTACGCCAACCACGACGGCCGCAACGACCGGCGCGACATCGTCCAGCCCTGCCTCTGCGTCTACGGCACGACCACGCCGCTCCACTTCTGGAACGCGCTGCAGTCGGCGAACGTGGTTGACGGCTCGCTCGCCCGGTTCATCATCCTGCCGACCGAGGACGACTATCCTGAGGAGGCGTTAGGGCGCGGCATCCGCACTGCGCCGGCCGGGCTCGTCGAGCGGCTCCGCCTCGTCGCTGCCGGTGGTGGCCATGTGCCCTCCGGCAATCTCGCCGGGCTCGGCGCCGGCACCACCACCGCGGTCGAACCGATGACCGTGCCGATGACGCAGGAGGCCAGCGATGCCTTCAGCGATCTCGGTTCGGAGATCACGCGCGAGCTGCGCCAGGCCCGGGGCACCGGGCATACCGCGGTGCTGGCCCGGGTCAGCGAGAACGCGCAGAAGCTCGCGCTCGTTGCCGCGGTGAGCCGCGATCCCGTCGCGCCGGCAATCACTCTCGGCGATGCGGAATGGGCGATCGGCTTCGTGCGGAGCTTTGCCAGGAACACGATGCGCGCCGTCGAGCGCCATGTCGCCGACAACGAGATCGAGCGCAACCACAAGAGGGTGCTCGACATCATCCGCAGGGCCGGCCCGGGCGGCCTGACGAAGACCGAGCTGACCCGTAAGACCCAGTTCCTCGACCGCCGGACCCGCGACGAGCAGCTCGTGACGCTGGCCGAGGCCGGGCTGCTGACGACCCGGCTCCGGCCCTCGGCCACGAAGCACACGGTCGTGCTCGTCGCCCTCGATGGCGACGCAGCATGAGCTCCTTCACGCCGGGGCGATGCCCTCAACAGGCGAGGCTTTCCCAAGCCGTTGATCCGCTTGAGGGAATCCGAATCCCTCAAAGTCTCAATCTTTCGCGCGGGCGCGTACACACCACACACGCGCACACCATTGGAGATACCCATAATAAAAGAATGAATTATTTGAATTATATATACTATATCTATAGAAACCAAAGGGTTAGGCGGTCCGGCGCTGCCGCTGGTCGCCTTGAAGCTGCTGAAGCTTTCGCGCGTGCGGCGGATTCCGCCGACGCGTCCCCGAACTCACCTGACCGAACCCTGGTTCGGGCGATCGCCGCAGTCCTCGCCGGATGCCGCATCTGCCCCAGCCGCTCGAACCACGAGGAGGTCATGATGACCCACGCATTGGCGCAGGAGCGCCTTCCTTCGCAGCCACTGGCTGCGCAGCACGAGCCGAGCTCGACGATGCTCGCGCTCGATCTCGGCACCACCACCGGCTGGGCGCTGCGCGCGCACGATGGCCTGATCACCAGCGGCACGGTGTCGTTCCGCCCCAGCCGCTACGACGGTGGCGGCATGCGTTACCTGCGCTTCACCAACTGGCTGACCGAGCTCGACCAGCTGAGCGGGCCGATCGGCGCGATCTGGTACGAAGAGGTCCGGCGTCATGCGGGCACCGACGCCGCCCACGTCTATGGCGGGCTGATGGCGGTGCTCACCGCGTGGGCCGAGCTCCGCGGCGTGCCCTATCAGGGCGTGCCGGTCGGGACGATCAAGCGCCACGCCACCGGCAGCGGCAATGCCGGCAAGGCGGCGATGATTTCCGCGGCTCGTGCGCGCGGGTTCAACCCCACCGACGACAACGAGGCAGACGCGCTCGCGATCCTCTGCTGGGCGCTCGACACCCGCGGAGGTGTCCGGTGAAGGGCGAGACAATGCTGCGGCAGGCGGCGCGCGTGGTTGGCCAGCGGCGCCGCGCCTACGGCGATCCGGCCACGTCCATGGCGGCCGTCGCCGCCCGCTGGTCGATCACCCTCAGGCGTCCGGTGACGCCGGCGCAGGTGGTCCTCTGCCTGATCGACCTGAAGCTCGCCCGGCTCGGCCATGATCCGGCGCACGCGGACTCGATCCTCGACGTCGCCGGCTATGCCGCGGTGCTGCAGGAGGTGCGGTCGTGAACGGGATGCGCTTCCACCCCCGCGGCTACGGCGGCGAGCGTCGCTCGCCCGACCAGGTCAAGCGCGACGGCTGGCGCGAGCAGGGTGTGCTGGCCGTCGCGGTGGACGACGAGCGGCTGAGCTGGCCCGAGCGCGAGCTCGTCCGCCAGCTCGGCGAGAAGCTCTACGGCAAGCGCCCGGAGGTGCAGCATGGCTGAGTGGACCCGCGACATGGTCGAGGAGCGGATCACCGAGGCTGCCGACGTGCTGAAGCAGCTGCCGCCGGTCCGGGTGCGCGGCTACTTCAGCACCTGGCCGGAGATCCAGCGCCGCTTCGCAGACATGGTTGGCGCCGAGCCCGTACCGATGCGCCGGCCACCACCGAGCCCGGCCGCGATCAGCCGCATGGAGGAGACGATTACCTGGAACCGCTTCCTCGAGCGCGACGACGCCCATCTGATGTGGGCGCGAGCCGAGGGCGTTCGGTGGAAGGAGATCTGCCACCGGTTCGGCGTCAGCCGGGCCACGGCGCACCGGCGATGGGAGTACGCCCTAAGCCTGATTGTCTGGCGGCTGAACGGCCGGCAGGCGAAGCCGAAGCGGAGCCGGGACTTCGTGATCGCGCGCGCCCGGGCGTGATGCGTCAGCGCGGCTCACCTCGGGGTGGGCCGCGCACCCCCACCGATGCGGCTGATCACGGCGCCATCCGCAAGAGCAGATGCGAGCAGGAGCGGTCGAAGCGCGCGGGCACGCGTCAAGGAAAATCGTCATCGCATGGAAAATTTTGTGAGACACTTTAATGGCTTACGTTTTCCGGGGAGAGACGTGCAAGATATCACTAGGCTGAGAAATCACGCGCCGGAGAGACGACACGGGAAGACGCGGGGCTGCGGGTTGGCGAACGGTTTTCCCTGAGCCCTTGCCCGCAGGCCGGATGAGCTTCGTCCGTTAACAGGCTGAATTCGCGGTTCCTCCCTAGCGACATTCGTATGCTGGCGGGCGAAGCGCGCCACATCGCCAGCGACAGCCGCAAGATTTTGGGAAGCCGCCCGGCATCCGGAATCCAGCGGCTCGCCTGATATATTCGACAAAACAAAGACTTCCCCCTTCCGGGGGTGGCTTCCGCTGGACCCCTGAAGGAGTCCACCGGACCCAGTGGAATCCAGCGCGGAGTCCACCCTCGGAGTCCACCCGCCCTCCAGCCGTCCTGCCCACAAGGTGCCGACCCATGACCCTGAGCTTCGCTCCGGAGCGCATCGAGCAATGGCCGCTCGAGCGACTGAAGCCCTATGCGCGGAATGCCAAGACGCACGGCGCGGACCAGGTCGCGAAGATCGCGGGGAGCATGGCCCGCTTCGGCTGGACGGTGCCGGTGCTGGTCGGGTCCGACGGCGAGGTGATCGCCGGCCACGGGCGCATCCTCGCGGCAGCACAGCTCGGGCTGACCGAGGCGCCGGTGATCGTGCTCGACCACCTGACCGAGGAACAGCGTCGGGCCTACCGGCTGGCGGACAACAAGCTGACCGAGCTCGGCGCCTGGGACGAGGCGCTGCTCGCCGCCGAGCTGCAGGAGCTGGCGGCCGACGACTTCGACCTCTCGGTCGTCGGCTTCTCCGACGCCGAGCTCGACCAGCTGCTCGCCTTCAACGTCGGCGGCACGGAGACGACGGAGGGGGCGAGCGTCCCGCCGGTGGTGGTCCCCGAGCCGCCGCGCAATCCGGCGTCCCGTTCGGGCGACCTCTGGCTGCTCGGCAACCACCGGCTGCTCTGCGGTGACTCGACGAGCGCGACCGACGTGCGCCGGCTGATGAACGGCGAGCGGGCGACGCTGTTCGCGACCGACCCGCCGTATCTCGTCGACTACGATGGCTCGAACCACCCGACCCGCAACAAGGATTGGTCGCCCTCCTACGGCGTCACCTGGGACGACAGCAGCCAGGGCGCCGAGCTCTACGACGGCTTCATCCGCGCCGCGATCGACGAGGCGATCACCGAGGACGCCGCCTGGTACTGCTGGCACGCCTCGCGGCGCCAGGCGATGCTCGAGGCCTGCTGGGAAAAGGC